>NZ_JBDJLM010000136.1:0-6725 GCF_039673365.1 Pseudomonas sp. TWI923
TCAATTTGCGATTTTGTACGGAGATCGGTTCATCAGGCCGACCTGGTGAAAATCAGGGCCTGCCTAGCGGCAGGCCATTACCGGCCCGAACACAAAAAAACTGACAGTCCCATATCCAGGCGGACACCTGTCAGCCTCCATGCAATCTCAAACCTATCTCTGCATCCGCTCGATCAACCCCCACAACCTCGGGTCATTGAAATCGTCGATCACCAGCTGCGCCCCAGCCTCATGCAGGCGCTCGGCCGTCTGCGTGGTAGCCAACCCCACCGTAAAAATACCGGCATCGCTGGCCGCCTTGACCCCCGGCAACGAATCCTCAAAAGCCAGCGCCTGCCCGGCTTCAGCCTGCAAGCGCTGCAGCCCGGTCAGGTAGGGCAGCGGGTCCGGCTTGGGCCTGGCCAGCTCATCGGCCACCAGCACATGTTCGAAACGCCCATCCAGCCCCATGGCCGCGAGCATGTGTTCGGCGTTCAGGCGTGGCGCATTGGTCACTACACACACGCCCACCGCATGTTGCTGGGCATGGTCGAGCAGGCGCAGCAGGCCGGGCAGGGGTTCGAGGCTCGGAGACAGTTCGCGGAACAGCGCCTCCTTGCGCTCGGCCAGGGCCTGGCGCTGGGCCGCATCGGCCTGAGGGAACAGGTCGGCGAACAGCAAACCGTTGGAGCGGCCGCTCACCTGCAGGTCGAACTGCTCCTGGGTCAGTTCGCGCCCATCGTAATCGTGCAGGAGCTGGCGGAAGGCCTGCAGGTGCAGGGTGTCGGTGTCGGTGAGCGTCCCATCGAGGTCGAACAGCAAGGCGGTGAGCATCGGGCATCCTGGCGCTGAAGAATCAATTCAGCAGCATCATAGCCAAAGCCGACGACGAAGGGGGCTGTTCAGTGTTTCACAAAAAGAGTACAAATGTGCTCCATGGACAATCTGACCCCCAAACGCCGCGCCATTCTCGATTTCATTCGTGAGCGCATCACCGAACATGGCCAGCCGCCCTCGCTGGCCGATATCGCCGAGCGCTTCGGTTTTGCCTCGCGCAGCGTGGCGCGCAAACACATCACCGCCCTGTGCCAGGGCGGCTTCATCGACGTCACCCCCAACCAGGCGCGTGGTATCCGCCTGGCCGAGCCGCTGCGCCGGCCGGAGATTCTCGAACTGCCGGTGCTCGGCCAGGTCGCCGCAGGCGCGCCTATCGGCCCCGATCTCGACATTCATGAGCAACTGCTGCTCGACCCCAGCCTGTTCCGCCGTACCCCCGACTACCTGCTCAAGGTGCGTGGCGACTCGATGGTCGAGGACGGCATCTTCGATGGCGACCTGGTCGGCATCCGCCAGCAGGGCGAGGCGCGCGACGGCCAGATCGTGGTCGCTCGGCTCGACGGCGAGGTCACCATCAAGCGCCTGCAACACACCCGCGACGGCTACCGCCTGTTGCCACGCAACCCGCACTACCAACCCATCGACGTAGGCCCCGAACACGAGTTCTTCATCGAAGGCGTGTTCTGCGGCTTGCTGAGGCGTGACTGATGGGCGCGGTGGTCGACCTCGACCGGCTGCTCGACCAGCGCCAGGTGTGGCGCGGCCGGCAGGCCCAGGCCCGGCCGATTGGCTTGCAGCCCAGCGGGCATGTCGCGCTCGATGCACGCCTGCCAGAGGGCGGCTGGCCGGCGGCGGCATTGAGCGAGTTGTTACTGGCCAGCCCGGGCGTGGGTGAGCTGCAGTTGCTCTGGCCGACGCTGGCACGGCTGACCGCCGCCAGTGAGCGGGTCGTGCTGGTGGCCCCACCCTTTATCCCCTATGCCCCGGCCTGGCAGGCCGCGGGTATCGACTTGCGCTGGCTGGTGCAGGTCGACAGCGAGCGCGACGATGCCCTGTGGGCCGCCGAGCAATGCCTGCGCTCGGGCAGTTGCGCGGCGGTGCTGTGCTGGCCGGAGCGCGCCGATGACAAGGCCTTGCGTCGCCTGCAGGTGGCGGCGGAAACCGGTAACGCACTGGCGTTCGCCTGCCGCCCGCAGCAGGCCGCGCTCAACCCGTCGCCCGCCGCGCTGCGGATCGCCATCGACACCCGCCCGCCCCAGTGGCGGGTGCTCAAGTGTCGGGGTGGCCTGCCCCCCGCCAGCCCCATTGCCCGGGGCTGAAGCACCATGCTCTGGGCCTGCATCCTGTTCCCGCAGTTGGCGCTGGACAGCGTCCTGCGCCAACGCGACGACCCTGACACCCCTCTGGTGCTGCTGGGAGGGTCTGGCCAGCGCCGTGTGCTGCAGGCGGTCAGCCCTGCCGCCGCCAGGCTGGGGTTGCGCGCCGGGCAGCCGCTGACCGCTGCCCGCGCCCTGGCCGATGGTTTCACCTGCGTCGAAGTCGAGCCCGCGTGCATCGAGCAGTTGCAACAGCTGCTGGCCGCCTGGGCCTACCGGTTCAGCGCCCAGGTCAGCCTGCATTATCCGCGTGCGCTGCTGCTGGAGGTGGGCTCAAGCCTGCAACTGTTCGGGCCCTGGCCCCTGTTCGAGGCGCGCCTGCGTGAAGAGCTGGCCGGGCTGGGCCTGCGCCAGCGCATTGTGCTGGCCAGCAACCCGGTGGCGGCGCGGATGCTCGCCAATGCTCACGATGGGCTGGCCGTGACCAGCCCCGACCAGACCAGGGCAGCCTTGCTCGACCTGCCCATCGAACGGGCCGGCCTGCCACCTGAGGCCAGCGTGGCCTTCGCACGCATGG
This sequence comes from Pseudomonas sp. TWI923, assembly GCF_039673365.1. NCBI lineage: Bacteria > Pseudomonadati > Pseudomonadota > Gammaproteobacteria > Pseudomonadales > Pseudomonadaceae > Pseudomonas > Pseudomonas sp. TWI923. The sequence continues at coordinate 2,710 of NZ_JBDJLM010000136.1, forward strand.
GCCTGCACCGGCTGGGCCAGGTCGTGGCGCTGCCCCGTGATGCCCTGGCCCGGCGCTTCAGCAGCCAGGTGCAACTGCACCTGGATCAACTGTTCGGCCAGCGCTCGCTGGGGCTGGCGTTTTACCAACCGCCCGAGCGCTTCGAAGCACGGCTGGAGCTGAACTTCGATGTCGAGTCGCACCAGGCCCTCTTGTTTCCCTTGCGCCGGTTGCTAAGCGACCTCGCGGCGTTCCTCGCCGGGCGTGATTGCGGCGTGCAGCGGTTCGAGCTGTACCTGGAGCACGCCGAGGGCCCGGATACCGTGCTCAAGGTTGGCCTGCTTGCTGCCGAGCGTGATGGCGCAATGCTCTTCGAACTGGCGCGAGGGCGCCTGGAGCCGCTGCGCATTCCGGCACCGGTGCGCAACCTGCGCCTGGTGGCGGCCGATCTGCCGCCGTTCGTGCCCCAGCATCAGGCATTGTTCGACCCACGCGCCCAGCAGGCACAACCCTGGGAGCAACTGCGCGAACGCCTGCGGGCACGCCTTGGCGATGAAGCCGTCAAGGGCCTGCGCGCCGAATCCGATCATCGTCCCGAATGTGCCTGGCAGGGCGCGGAGCAGGGCGCGCCGGGGCAGTTGGTCATGGCGCCGGGCAGCCGCCCCGGCTGGCTGCTGCCTGAACCCCAAGCGCTGTCCGAGGCTGGCGTGCAACTGCTGGGGCACGCCGAACGCATCGAGTCCGGTTGGTGGGACGGCGGTGATGTGCGGCGCGATTACTACCGTATCGAAACCCGCGATGGCCTGCGCGGCTGGGCCTTCCGTGACCTCGCGGCCCCCGGACCGCTTTGGTTGCAGGGCTGGTTCGCGTGAACGGCCAGGGCTACGCAGAGCTGCATTGCCTGTCGAATTTCAGCTTTCAGCGTGGCGCTTCCAGTGCCGACGAACTGTTTCGCCGTGCCCGTGAGCAGGGCTACCAGGCCCTGGCGATCACTGACGAGTGCACCCTGGCGGGCATCGTCCGGGCCTGGCAGGCCGCCCGTGAGCATGGCCTCAAGCTGATCGTCGGCAGTGAAGTGCGGGTGGAGCAGGGGCCCAAACTGGTGCTGCTGGTGCAGGACCTTGGCGGTTACCAGAACCTGTGTGCGCTGATCACACTGGCACGGCGCCGGGCGCCAAAGGGCAGCTATCGGCTGCTGGCCGAGGACCTTGCGGCCCATCATCAGGGGTTGCTGGCGTTGTGGGTGCCTGAAGCCGATGCGCCAGTCAGTGTCGGGCAGCAACTGCATGCACTGTTCGGCGAGCGCCTGTGGCTGGCCGTGCATCTGCATCGCGCAGCCGACGATGGCGCACGCCTGGCACAGCTGCACGCCTTGGGCGCACAACTGGCCGTGCCGCTGGTGGCCTGCGGCGATGTGCACATGCACGTGCGTGGGCGTCGCGCGCTGCAGGATTGCATCACCGCGATCCGCGCTCATTGCCCGGTGGCCGAGGCGGGGCGTTACCTGTTCGCCAATGGCGAGCGTCATCTGCGCCCGCTCGATCAGCTGCACGAACTCTATCCACCGCACCTGCTGGCCGAAACCCTGGTTATCGCCGAGCGCTGCAGCTTCGATCTTTCGGAGCTCAAATATCAGTACCCGCGCGAGCTGGTCCCTGAGGCTCATACGCCCGCCAGCTGGTTGCGCCAACTGTGCGAGCAGGGCCTGCCCAGGCGTTGGCCCAACGGGGTAACCGACAAGGTACGCGGCCTGCTGGACAAGGAGCTCGCGCTGATCGAGGAATTGGGCTACGACAGTTACTTCCTCACCGTGCACGACATCGTCGCCTTCGCCCGCAGCCAGCACATCCTCTGCCAGGGTCGTGGTTCGGCGGCCAACTCGGTGGTGTGCTATGTGCTGGGCATCACCGAGCTCGACCCCACGGTGCACCGCCTGTTGTTCGAGCGCTTTCTGTCACGCGAGCGCAACGAACCGCCTGATATCGACGTGGACTTCGAGCACGACCGCCGCGAAGAAGTGATCCAGTATGTGTTCCGCCGCTATGGCCGGCACCGGGCCGCGCTCACCGCAGTGGTCAGCAGTTACCACGCCGCTGGGGCGGTACGCGATGTGGCACGTGCGCTGGGGTTGCCAGCCGATCAGGTGGATGCCCTGGCCAAGTGTTGTGGGCGCTGGAGCGACCGCATTCCCGATGCCGAACGCCTGGCCGAGGCCGGTTTCGATGCACAGAGCCCCTCGCTGCGGCGCATCCTGGTACTGGCCGGCGAGTTGATCGGCTTCCCCCGGCACCTGTCGCAGCATCCGGGCGGTTTCGTCATTTCCCAGCAGCCCCTGCACGAACTGGTGCCGGTGGAAAACGCGGCGATGGAAGAGCGCACGGTGATCCAGTGGGACAAGGACGACCTGGACATGGTCGGCCTGCTCAAGGTCGATGTGCTGGCGCTGGGCATGCTCAGCGCGCTGCGCCGCTGCTTTGACCTGATTGCCCTGCACCGTGGGCGTGAGCTGACCCTGGCCAGCATCCCCGGAGAAGACCCGGCCACCTACGCCATGATCAGCCGTGCCGAAACCATGGGCGTGTTCCAGATCGAATCGCGGGCGCAGATGGCCATGTTGCCCAGGCTCAAACCCAATACCTTCTACGACCTGGTGATCGAAGTGGCGATCGTGCGGCCGGGGCCGATCCAGGGCGATATGGTCCACCCCTACCTGCGCCGCCGGCTGGGCCAGGAACCGGTCAGCTACCCCTCGGAAAAACTGCGCGAAGTGTTCCACCGTACCTTGGGCGTGCCCCTGTTCCAGGAGCAGGTGATGGAACTGGCCATGGTCGCTGCCGACTACAGCCCCGGCGAGGCCGACCAGCTGCGCCGCAGCATGGCGGCCTGGAAGCGCCACGGCGGCCTTGAACCCCATCGGGTCAGGCTGATCGAGGGCATGCTGCGCAATGGTTACGAGCTGTCTTTTGCCGAGCGCATCTTCGAGCAGATCAAGGGATTCGGCAGCTATGGTTTTCCCGAGTCCCACGCCGCCAGTTTCGCCCTGCTGTGCTACGCCAGCAGTTGGCTCAAATGCCACGAACCGGCGATCTTCACCTGTGCCTTGATCAATAGCTGGCCCATGGGTTTCTACAGCCCCGACCAGCTGTTGCAGGAAGCGCGTCGGCAGGGCATTGCGGTTCGCCCGGTGGATGTCGAGCACAGCCAATGGGACTGCACCCTGGAGCCGGAGGGCGAAGGCGCGTTGGCCATCCGCATGGGGTTGCGGCAGATCCGCGGCTTTGGCGAAGGCGATGCCCGGCGCCTGGAGCAGGCGCGGGCACAACGGCCCTGGCGCGATGTCGAGGACCTGTGCCTGCGCGCCGGGCTCGACAGCCGCGCCTGTGCCCGGCTCGCCGATGCCGGTGCGCTGCGGGCGCTGGCCCGCGACCGGCACCAGGCGCGCTGGCAGGTGGCGGCAGTGCAGGCGCAGCTACCGCTGTTCGCCCAGGTCGAGGCAGCGCCAGAAACCCCGGTTGAGCTGCCCGTACCCAGCGTGGCCGAGGACCTGCTGGCCGATTACGACACCCTCGGCACCACGCTCGGCCCGCATCCGCTGGCCTTGCTGCGCCCGCGCTTGAGTGCCTTGGGCTGTCGCAGTTCAGCGCAACTGGCGGAAGTCGAGCATGGCGACAGCATTGCCGTGGCCGGCCTCGTGGTTGGGCGCCAGCGCCCGCAAACGGCCAGCGGCGTGACCTTCGTCACCCTCGAGGACGAGCATGGCATGGTCAATGTGGTGGTCTGGCGGGCGCTGGCCGAACGGCAGCGACAGGCGCTGGTGGGCGCGCGGTTGCTCAAGGTGAGCGGGCGGCTGGAGCAGGAGCAGGGCGTGCGCCATCTGATCGCACGGCGATTGGAGGACATCAGCCCCTTGCTGCTGGGGCTGGATGTGCGTAGCCGCGACTTTCATTGAGCGCCATCGCGGGGGGAGCCCCCACCCCCCCCCGACCCCCCCAAACACGGGGGGGCGGGGGTGACCCCCCCGCAGGCCGAACACCACA
>NZ_JBDJLM010000137.1:0-6715 GCF_039673365.1 Pseudomonas sp. TWI923
AACGATGCATCGCCGATGGTAGTGTGGGGTTTCCCCATGTGAGAGTAGGTCATCGTCAAGATTCATTTCGCAAAACCCCTATCTGCGCATGCAGGTAGGGGTTTTGTCTTTTCCGCCAGGACGAAATCAGCGCTTCAGCCGCGAGCCAGTTCGGCAAGGTGCGCTATCACTTCCTCGCTCTTGAGCACCAGCGCATCACCTTCCAGAGCGTCGAGCACCACTTCGGCGGTATTACCGATCAAAGCCCCGGAAATGCCTGTCCGCGCCACGGTACCGATGACGGTCACCACGGCGTCGTACTTCTTCTCGGTAAAGGGAATCAGTACATCAGCCGGCCCCTCCGCTACGTGCAGGCGCTCCTCGCTGATGTCGAACTCTGCCTGGAAGGCCTTGCAGGCATCGCGATACCGCTGTTCGATGGTCTCGGTAAGCTGGTAAACCGGGTCAGACGCCGACAGCATGGGCGAGGGGTGTGCGCTGATCACATGAAGCTCACCTTTGGCCAGGCTGGCAATGTCATAGCCATGGTCGATGATGCTCGCATGCAGCCTGCGGTGGTCTTCATCCTGGTTGCCCACATCCACCGCTGCCAGGATCACCCCGCCAGTCCACGGCCGCTCACTCTTGACCATCAGCACCGCACAAGGGCACTGACGCAGCAGTTTCCAGTCGCTGGGCGTGAGCAGTGCCTTGCGTAGCGGGTTATCCGGCCGATGTTCCTTGATGACCAGTTCGCAACCTTCGGCCTGCTGCACACTGATGATGGATTCATGCAGGGTGTCGTGCCAGGCCTGCTCGTGGGTGACATTGTCATACCCGTCATCATGCAACTGGCTGCTGAGCAGGCTCAGTAGCGCACTGTGGTCATGCTTCTTGTCGCACATCAGCAGGTGCAGGCGAGCGCCGGTCACGCCGGCGATCAGCTTGGCCCGGGTCAGGGCCCGGCTGTGGGCGTGCTCGGGGTCGAGAACGACAAGGATGCTGCGAACGGCTTGCATGGCGTGAACTCCCTTCTGGATGGCGACCAATGCCTGACTATAGTCGGCGCACCTCCTGCCGCCGCTTGATATGCGTCAAGAATAGCCACTGGCACTCGCCGCTGCCGCCGGTATAATCGCCGGTCCTGCAGATATCTTTCGTGATTGTGAGTGTTATGTCCCAGATTCCTGAAATCGACGCCTTCCTCGGCTGCCGTACCCCAGACGCCTGGATCGAGGCGGCGCTGGCCGACCAGGAAACCCTGCTGATCGATCACAAGAACTGTGAATTCAAGGCGGCCAGCACTGCACTGAGCCTGATCGCCAAGTACAACACTCACCTCGACCTGATCAACATGATGTCGCGCCTGGCCCGTGAAGAGCTGGTGCACCACGAGCAGGTGCTGCGGCTGATGAAACGACGCGGTGTGCCTTTGCGGCCGGTGTCGGCCGGGCGTTACGCCTCGGGCCTGCGTCGCCTGGTGCGTGCCCACGAGCCGGTGAAGCTGGTGGACACGCTGGTTGTGGGGGCTTTTATCGAGGCGCGCAGCTGCGAGCGTTTTGCTGCTCTCGTACCGCACCTGGACGAAGAACTCGGTACCTTCTACCACGGCCTGCTCAAGAGCGAAGCCCGGCACTATCAGGGCTACCTCAAGTTGGCCCATGTGTACGGCGATGAAGCCGAGATCGCCCGAGTCGTAGAGCAGGTACGGCAAGCAGAAGCCGAACTGATCAGCTCGCCCGACCAGGAGATGCGCTTCCACAGTGGCATCCCCATGGCCCACGCGGCCTGATCCGCCGCTATTGGCGGCGCCCCAGCAGCAGGCCCACCACCAAGCCGAAGCCTGCGGAGATCGCCACCGTCTGCCATGGATGACCGCCGAGGTATTGCTCGGTGGCATCGACCACCGGTTGCGCCTTCTGGCCCAGGCGGCTGGTGGCGTCACGGGCCTGTCGCAGCTTGAGCCCCAGTTGGGCGCGCAGGCCGTCGGCGTCTTCGCCGACCAGCGATGCACTGTCGCTGAGCAGTTTCTCGGACTCCTCGATCAACGCCTGGAGTTCGCTGAACACCTGGTCCTTGATTTGTTCACCATTGTTTTTCGCGGCGGTATTCCTGGCCATGTACACGTCCTCGTGCAGAGTGGGGTTGAACAGTGGATGCCGTGGCGTCGGGAAAGTTGCAGCGGCTTACCGGCGCTCGGCCGCTACGGTGTAAGATAGCGCCCATTTTTCAGTGGCAGGTATTACCCATGAGTTTCAATCTGGCCAACATGAGCTTCGCGGAACGGGCGCAGATCGAGGCAGAAAAAGCGCGCTTGTTCCAATACTGGCAAGGCAACCTGGCCAAGGCCAAGGGTGAAGCAGGGCGGCTGATTGCAGAAAAGCCGCGACGCAAGGGCAAGTGGGCGGAGTGGGTGCGTGCCGAACTGGATGGCATGTCGCCGCCCGAGTTCACTCAACTGGTGCGCAGCGAGGTCAACAAGCTGATGGCCGCCGCCAACGCCGGCCGCTGAGTCAGGCCACTTTCAATTGGCCCCTGCAGCACCCAGCTCGAGCCACTCCTGCCGAGTGATCTCCCACACTTCCTGCGCCAGGCAACCGCTCACGAAGTTGCCTTGCCCAGTGCGCAGCAGGCGCATGCCGCCGCGCTGGGAAACACGTCTGGACGCTTCGTTGGGCACCGCCTTGGGCACGCGCATGACCTCGCGCTGCAAGGTGTTGAACCAGAACTCATCGACCACGGCGCAGGCCTCTGTCATATAGCCCCGGCCCTGGTGGGCGGGTGCCAGCCAGAACCCGCGGTTGTTGTCGGGCAGGTCCATCAGGCTGATGCTGCCGATCAGCTGCTGGGGGCGTTCGAGCAGGCGGATCGACCAGTGCCACTCACGCCCCGCAGCGATCGCCGGCAAGCAGATATCGCGCAGGTAGCGCAAGGCACCATCCTCCGGGTAGGGCCACGGCACCAGGGCATTCAGGTAGCGCACCACTTCCCAGTGGGGGAACAGTTGCTGGATGGCCTCTGCGTCGCTCAGTTGCAAGGGGCGCAGCAGCAGCCGGGCGGTTTTCAGTTCAGGCGCAGAAGACATTGGTAGCTCCTTTACCAATTCAGGATGTTTACCAGCCGGCTGCGGTGGCAGCAGGCAAGTCCAGTTTGCCTTTGTCGGTGAAACGCACAGTACCCAGCGGGCCGCCGGCCAGTTTGCCGCGCAGCACATAAGGCAGCCCTTGCAGCGAATCCGCCCGGCTCAGGCCGTAGGCCTGGCGCAGGAAGGCGAAGGCGGTGACGCTCACCGGCACCACGATCACGGCTTCGTCGTAACGGCCGATGTGCCCACGCTGGTCACTCACGCCAGCCGCCAGGGGCTGGTCGTTGACCTCGAGATTGAGCGCGATGCCATTGAAGTCGACCGCTGTTTCGTTGGGGTTCTGCACGCGGATTTTCACCGCCATGCGGATCTCCAGATCCTGGCCGGGCAGGGGGTCTATGCCGATCACACTGATGTTCAGCGGGTCGCGGTTGTGCAACAGCGCGCAGGCATTGAGGCCCAGGGCCAACAGCAGGATCAGGCAGCAGCGGAAAAGCATGGCGTTCACGGCCTCGACTTACGGGCGAGCCTGCAGTGTGGCAAATGCACGGCGGCGTTGAAAGTATTGGCGACCCCTCAAGCGAACACCGCGAGCACATCCTCGACAAAGGCCCGCTGCGCTTCCCCAGGCACCTGCCCGCGATGCCGCGCCAGGGTAAACGGCACGATGAAATCCAGCCCGGTATCCAGCGCCCGCAACAGCCCTTGCGCCTCCCACGGCGCGGCGCAATGGCAGGGCAGGTAACCGATATGCCGGCCCGACAGCACCAGCGTCAACGCGCTGTCGATCTGCTCCGCCACCGCCTTGCTGTAGCGGCTCTGGAACGGCTCGCCCTGCTTGAGAAAGCGATAGGGGTGGCGCACCTGGTCAACTTCCAGCAGTTGCTCCCGGCTGACATCGACAGCCTCGAACAGCGCGTGTCCCGCACCGCAGTACAAACGCTGGCGTTCATCGAACAGCGGTTGATAGTCAAACGCCGCCTGGTTACCCGAAAAATAGCTGATCGCACAATCTAGCCGCTGCTCCAGCAACAGCCGCTCGAGTTCTGCAGGCGGGGCGCTGATCAGTTCCAGCTGCACGGCCTCGTCACGCTGGCGAAAACGCGCAATGGCCTGGGCGATGCGCAGGGTGACGCTGCTGTCCTGGTTCTCGGCAAGGCCGATGCGCACACTGCCCAGCAGGCGCCCGGCCACGCCGTTGGCCTGTTGGCGAAACTGCTCGATCTGCAGCAGCAGGCCACGGCTCGCCTGCAGCAGCAGTTCACCTTTCTCTGTCAGGCGGAACCCACCCTTGCCGCGGCTGCACAGGCGATAGCCCAGGCGCGTCTCCAGCTTGGCCATCTGCTGGCTGATGCTCGGTTGGCTGAGCCCCAGCACCCCCTGTGCGGCACTGAAGCCGCCAGCCTCGGCTACAGTCACGAACAGCCGCAGCAGGTGCAGGTCCAGGTCATGGAGTTGTCCAAGCATTACATTGCTCCAGGTGGATGTCAGCTTTACACAGTTGCCATTTTTGCAATGTAACCCGGCAGGCATGCTGGCGGCATCCACCCATTTGCCGAGGTGTCCGCCATGCGTCGAACGCTGTGCTTGCTGTCCCTGCTGATCGCCTTGCCGCTGCAGGCCGAAGAGAAGGTCGTCAACCTCTACAGCTGGGCCGACTATGTCGCCCCGCAAACCCTGCAACGCTTCGAGCAGGAGACCGGTTACAAAGTCCGCTACGACACCTTCGACACCACCGAAGTGCTGGAAACCAAGCTGCTCACCGGCCGCAGCGGTTATGACGTGGTGGTGCCGTCGGCCACCGTGCTGGCCCGCGCGCTCAAGGCCGGCGCACTGCAACCGCTGGATTCGCAGTCGATGCCAGGCTACGCCAATCTCGACCCGGATCTTTTGGCCAAGCTGGCCGAAGCCGACCCGGGCAACCGCCATGCCGTGCCCTACACCTGGGGCACGCTGGGCCTGGGGGTGAACGTCGAGGCGGTACGCCAGCGCCTGGGTGATGTCCCCCTCGACAGCCTCGACCTGCTGTTCAAACCCGAGTACGCCAGCCGCCTCAAGGACTGCGGGATCGCCATGCTCGACTCACCGCAGGAGGTGATTGGCCTCACCCTCAACTACCTGGGCAAGGACCCGTACAGCCAGGACAAGAAAGACCTGGACGCCGCCCAAGCCCTGTTGCAGCAGTTGCAGCCGTCGGTCAGCTACGTGGCCAACGGCCGTCAGATCAACGACCTGGCCAACGGCAGCGTGTGCCTGGCACTTACCTACAACGGCGACGCCGCCACCGCCGCCGACCAGGCCCGCCGTGCCGGCAAGCCGTTCGAGCTGATCTACCGCATCCCCCGTGAAGGCACCCTGGTGTGGCAGGACAACCTGGTGATCCCCAAGGATGCCCCGCACCCCGAAGCCGCCCGGGCCTTCATCGCCTTCATGCTGCGCCCCGACTCTGTCGCCGCCCTGACCAACTCGCTGTTCTTCGCCAACGCCAACCAGGCTGCCACGCCGCTGGTGGATGAGGCGATCCGCACCGACCCGGACATCTACCCCCCGGCCGAAGTGCGCCAGCGCCTGTTCGCCGACCGCAGCATGGCGCTGTCCGACCTGCGCCAGCGCAACCGCCTGTGGACCGCCTTCCGCAGCCGCCAATAACAACGACAACACCAGGAGACAGACCGTGGATCTCGCCCAGGACAACGACCAGGCCATCACCCGTGACAGCCTCTACGGCACCGCCGCCGAGAGTACCTACGCCGGCATCACCAGTTTTTCCCGGCGCCGCTACAGCCGCGATCTGCGCGGGGTCGATGTGGTGGTCAGCGGCGTGCCGTTCGACACGGCCACCAGCAACCGCCCGGGGGCGCGCTTCGGCCCACGGGCGATCCGCGCCGCCTCGGTGCAGCAGGCCTGGGCCCGGCACTGGCCGTGGGCGTTCGACCCGTTCGATCACCTGGCAGTGATCGATTACGGCGACTGTGCGTTCGACAGCGGCACGCCGGCGTCGGTACCCGACAGCATCGAGGCCCATGCCGAGCGCATCCTCGAAGCCGGCTGCGCCATGCTCACCCTGGGCGGCGACCACTTCATCAGCTACCCGCTGCTCAAGGCCCACGCCCGCCGCCATGGCCCGCTGGCGCTGATCCACTTCGATGCCCACAGCGACACCTGGCCCGACGAGGAAGGCAAGCGCATCGACCACGGCACCATGTTCTGGCACGCCGCCCGCGAGGGCCTGGTAGACCCGGCGCGCTCGGTGCAGATCGGCCTGCGCACCACCAACGACGACAGCCAGGGCTTCGCCATCCTCGATGCCCGCCAGGTCCATCGCCAGGGCACCGAGGCGATCATCGCGGCGATTCGCCAGCGGGTGGGGGACATGCCTGTGTACCTGACCTTCGACATCGATTGCCTCGACCCGGCCTATGCGCCCGGTACCGGTACCCCGGTGTGCGGCGGCCTGAGCACGGTGCAGGCGCTGGAGATCCTCGGCGGCCTGCGCGGCATCAACCTGGTGGGGATGGACCTGGTGGAAGTGGCGCCCGCCTACGACCATGCCGACATCACCGCTCTGGCCGGGGCGACGCTGGCAATGGAGATGCTGTGCTTGTATGCGGCGCGGCACAAAGTGAGCTGAATTCACGCAGACGATCGCGG
>NZ_JBDJLM010000138.1:0-6577 GCF_039673365.1 Pseudomonas sp. TWI923
GCCCGCTACCACGAGGTCAACACCGTGGGAGCGGGCTTGCCCCGCGATTGGCATCAATCAGGCGTACGCGGCAAGTACAGCGTCACCCGCAACCCACCCTCACGCAGATTCAACAGGCTCACCTCGCCGCCATGGCTATGGGCGATATTGCGCGCAATCCCCAGCCCCAACCCATACCCCTGCTGCTGCCCAGCCAAGCGGAAGTGCGGCTCGAACACCTGCTCCAAACGCTGCTCCGGCACCCCCGGCCCCTGATCGTCGACCTGCAATACAAAGCTCTCGGCGCTGTCGATGATGCGCAGTTGCGCCCGTTCGCCGTACTTGATGGCGTTGTCGATCAGGTTGCCGATGCAGCGGCGCAGGGCCAGCGACTTGCCCGGGTACGGCGCCAGCGCCCGGCCTTCGAGGGTGATGCGGCCGTCGCGCAGATAAGGCTCGGCCAGCAGCTCCAGCACCTGGTTGAGATCGATCGGCTCGATGTTCTCGTGAATGTCGGTGTCCTTCACGCATTGCAGCGCGCCCTTGACCAGCAGCTCCAGCTCATCGAGGTCACGGCTGAACTTGGCCTGCAAGGCCTCGTCCTCCAGCAGCTCGACCCGCAGCCGCAGGCGGGTAATCGGTGTGCGCAGATCATGGGAGATGGCACTGAACAGTTGCGAGCGCTCGGTCAGGTAGCGGCTGATGCGCTCGCGCATGTTGTTGAAGGCCCGCCCCACTTCCACCACTTCACTGCCGCCGCCTTCGGCCACCGGCGCCACCTCGGCGCCCAGCGACAGCTCCCGGGCCGCCCGTGCCAGGCGCTTGAGCGGCCGGCTCTGCCAGTGCACCAGCAAGCCGATGAACAGCAGCAACAGGGCGGTGGTCAGGGCGATGAAACCGATCTGCTGGCGCGGCAGGCGTTCGGCTTCAAGGCTGGTGTAGGGCTCGGGCAACAGCGAGGCGATATACAGCCACTCGCCCTCGCCCAGGCGGATCTGGGTGACCAGCACCGGCGGGTTGAGCGGTTCGAGGGTCAGCGAGTAATGCGCCCACGAGCGCGGCAGCTCATCGAGCTTCAGGCCACTGTTGAAGATGCGCAGGTCGTCGGGGCTGACGAACTCCACCGAGATGTCCATCTGCTGCCCGAGGCGTTCGTGCAGCACCTGCTGGAACACTTCGATCACCGCCTGTTTGCGTGGCGTGACGGGCAGCACCGGCATGTCCAGCGGCTTGACGTTGAGCGACACGAAGAAGCGCGTGCCGCCCATGCTGCGCAACTGGTCGAGCACCATTGGCCGGTAGGCCACCGGCAGCGAACGGAAATAGCTGACACTGGCGCTCATCGAGTGGGCCAGGCTGCCGGCGCTGGCCCGCAGGCCCTGCAACTGGCTGGCGCGCAGCTGGGCGACCCATATCACGCTGGAAAGCCCCTGGGCCAGTACCACCACCAGCAAGGTGAGCAGCAACATGCGCCCCAGCAGGGAGCGTGGCAGCAGGCGCCAGCGCCGCTCGCTAGGCCGGGCTGACATGGGCCGCCAGCAAGTAGCCGCTGCCACGCACGGTGCGGATCAGCCGGGGTGGTTTTTCGGTGTCACGCAGGCGCTGGCGCAAGCGGCTGACGCCCATGTCGACGATACGGTCCAGGGGCATCGGCTCGCGCCCACGGGTGGCATTGCCGATGGTGTCGCGGTCGAGGATCTGTTGGGGGTGGTCGAGGAACAGCTTGAGCAAGGCGAAGTCGGCGCCGGAGAGGATCACCTCCTCGCCATCGCGGTGGAACAGCCGGTGGCTCACCGTGTCCAGACGCCAGTCGTCAAACGCCAGCACAGCGCTGGCCGGTGCGGCCTGACCGAAGTCGGCGCGGCGCAGCAGGGCCTTGATCCGCGCCTGCAGCTCACGCGGGCTGAAGGGTTTGCCCAGGTAGTCGTCGGCGCCCAGCTCCAGGCCGATGACCCGGTCGGCCTCGTCGGAGCTGGCGGTGAGCATGATGATCGGTACCCGCGACAGCCGGGGGTGCTGGCGCACCCAGCGGCACAGGCTGAAGCCGTCTTCGTCGGGCAGCATCACGTCGAGGATCACCAGGTCGCAGGGGCTGGCGTCCAGTGCCCGGCGGAAGGACTGACCGTCGGGCTCGGCCTGCACCTGGAAACCGGCGCGACTCAGGTAGGTTTGCAGCAGTTCGCGAATATCCTGGTCGTCGTCGACCATCAGGATCGATTTGCCGGCAGTAGTCATCATGGTCCGTCCTCTTGTATGCGCAGATCTTCTGCCTGCTGTACGGATCCTGTGGGAGCGGGTTCACCCGCGAAAGCGTCGGTAAGGCAGCCGCCGCATTCGCGGGTAAACCCGCTCCCACAGCAATCGCCTTGTGCTTCAGCTACCCAGATCTTGCTGCAAGGCCACCCCCGCCCCCAGCAACCCGGAAAACTCCGCTGTCACCAGCCACACCGGCACCCCGGCGAAATACCCGCTCATGCAGCCCTTGTCGGCAAAACTCGCGGCAAAGCCACTGCGCAGGAACAGCTCGGCAAAACGCGGAATCACCCCGCCGACGATATACACCCCGCCGCGCGCGCCCAAGGTGAGCACATTGTTGCCCGCCACCCGACCGAGGAAGCGGCAGAACTGCTCGACCACCGCCAGCGCCCGTGGCTCACCGGCCAGTGCCGCATCGGTGATCTGCGCCGGGGTCTTGTGCCTGGGCGTGTCGCCATCGAGCGCGCAGAGCGCCTGGTACAAACGCACCAGCCCGCCACCGCTGAGCACCGTCTCGGCACTGACATGGCCGATCTGGCGTTGAATCTCCTGGTGGATCGCCGCTTCGCGAGCATTGCCCACCGGCAGGTCGACATGCCCACCCTCGCCCGGCAGCGCCAGCCATTGCTCGCCGTGACGCACGAGGCTACCAACGCCAAGGCCGGTGCCAGGGCCAATCACCAGCACTGGGCGGGAGGGATCGGCCTGGCCCGGGCAGACTTCTCGATATTCGCCTTCGCGCAAACGGGTCATGCCCAGGGCCATGGCGGAGAAGTCGTTGATCAATTGCAGCCGCTCGACCTGCAGGGTCTGGCAGAACGCCCGGCGGCTCAGGCGCCAGTGATTGTTGGTAAAGCGAAACTCATCGCCATCCACCGGCCCGGCAACGGACAGGCACACCGCCGCCAGCCCGCCACGGGCGATGCCCTGTTCGCCCAGGTACGCCTCGATCGCCTGTTCGGGACTGGTGTAGTCAGCGGTCGCGAGCACCTGGACCGCGTGCAGCTGGTTGTCGCGCCACAGGGCAAAACGTGCGTTGGTACCACCAATGTCGCCAACCAGCAGTTCTTTCACTTGAGAGTCTCCAGGCCAGAGGTGAAGGCACTGGCGCCCTTCTCTGCCGAGCTGAACGCCACACGCATGAAGCCGAACAGCTCGCGACCACAGCCCAGGTCGTTGCCCTTGGGCGGCTCGGGCAGCTCGCGGCTGGCCAGTTCCTCGGCCGACAACAGGATCCGCAACGTGCCTTCGACACCATCGACCCGCACGATATCACCATCGCGCACCCGCGCCAGCGGGCCGCCGTCGAAGGCCTCCGGGCACACATGGATGGCCGCCGGGATCTTGCCCGAAGCGCCGGACATGCGCCCGTCGGTGACCAGCGCCACCTTGAAGCCACGGTCCTGCAGCACGCCGAGGAACGGCGTCAGCTTGTGCAGCTCGGGCATGCCATTGCAGCGCGGGCCCTGGAAGCGCACCACGGCCACGAAGTCGCACTCCAGCTCACCGGCCTTGAACGCATCGGCCAGCGACTGCTGGTCGTGGAACACCCGCGCCGGGGCTTCTACCACCTGGTGTTCAGGGGCCACGGCGGAGACCTTCATCACGCCACGCCCCAGGTTGCCTTCCATTACCCGCAGGCCGCCCTCGGCGGAGAACGGCCGCGCCACCGGGCGCAGGATGCTCTCGTCGAGGCTCTGTTGCGGGCCTTCGCGCCAAACCAACTGGCCATTGTCGAGGAACGGCTCCTGGGTATAGCGACGCAGCCCCGGGCCGGCCACGGTGTTGACATCCTCGTGCAGCAGCCCGGCATCGAGCAGCTCGCGGATGAGGAAGGCCATGCCGCCGGCGGCCTGGAAGTGGTTGATGTCGGCTTTGCCGTTCGGGTAAACGTGAGACAGGGTCGGCACCACCTCGGACAGGTCGGCCATGTCCTGCCAGGTCAGCTGGATACCGGCGGCCTGGGCAATGGCCGGGATGTGCAGGGTGTGGTTGGTCGAACCGCCGGTGGCGTGCAGGGCGACGATCGAGTTGACCAGCGCCTTCTCGTCGACGATCTCGCCGATCGGCATGAAGCTGCCGCTGGCCTTGGTCATGCGCGTGACCTGGCGCGCCGCCTCGGCGGTGAGGGCATCGCGCAGCGGTGTGTAGGGGTTGACGAACGAGGCGCCGGGCAGGTGCATGCCCATCACTTCCATCACCAGCTGGTTGGTGTTGGCGGTGCCGTAGAAGGTACAGGTGCCTGGGCCGTGGTAGCTGTTCATTTCCGATTCGAGCAGCTCTTCACGGGTGGCCTTGCCCTCGGCGTAGCGCTGGCGCACGTCGGCCTTCTGTTTGTTGGAGATGCCCGAAACCATCGGCCCGCCGGGGACGAAAACGGTCGGCAGGTGGCCAAAGCGCAGCGCCCCCATCATCAGCCCGGGGACGATCTTGTCGCAGATGCCCAGCATCAGGGCGGCATCGAACATGTTGTGGGACAGGGCGATGGCGGTGGACATGGCGATCACTTCGCGGCTGGCGATGGCCAGCTCCATGCCCGGCTCGCCCTGGGTCACGCCGTCGCACATGGCCGGCACGCCACCGGCGAACTGGCCGACCGAGCCAACCTCGCGCAGGGCCTGCTTGATCTGCTCGGGGAAGTGCAGGTACGGCTGGTGCGCCGAGAGCATGTCGTTATATGACGAGACAATGGCCACGTTGGCGGCGTTCATCAGGCGCAAGGTCTGCTTGTCGTCGGCACCGCAGCCGGCCACGCCATGGGCGAAGTTGGCGCATTGCAGGCTGGCGCGCATCGGTCCGTCACTGGCCGCGCCGCGGATAAGCTCAAGGTAGCGTTCACGGGTGGGACGGCTGCGTTCGATCAGCCGTGCGGTGACCTCAAGGATGCGCGGATGCATGTACTGGACTCCAGGCTAACGGTAAGGGCGGCTTCAATGGGCATTTTCCCTCCAAACGATTGCGGCCTAGGCTTGCAGTAAAGGTACCCGGCACATTCGCGGAGCAGCCTGCCCGGCCACTCGTTGTAGATTTAACAAAATACTGCCACTAAAAAGGCTTGTTTTCTATCACGCAGTGAATAATCTTGTAATTCCAATAACAAAACCGTTTCAGTGAAGCTGCCTTTTTGCCACAGGCTTCACCCGACTGCCAGAGGTAACGCCATGACCCTACGCATCGCCATCAACGGATTCGGCCGCATCGGACGCAATGTCCTGCGCGCACTCTACACGCACGGCTACCGTCAGGACCTGCAGGTCGTCGCCATCAACGACCTGGGCGACAGCGCGATGAACGCCCACCTGCTCAAGTACGACAGCGTTCACGGCCATTTCGATGCTCAGGTCGAGGCCGACCACGAGAGCCTCACCGTCAACGGCGACCGCATTGCCGTCAGCGCCATTCGCAACCCCGCCGAGCTGCCCTGGAAAGCCCTGGCCATCGATGTGGTGTTCGAATGCACCGGGCTGTTCACCGAGCGCGCCAAGGCCGCCGCGCACCTTGCCGCCGGCGCCGGCAAGGTGATCATCAGCGCACCGGCCAAGGGCGCCGACGCCACCGTGGTGTACGGGGTCAACCACGATGTGCTGCGCGCCTCGCACCAGATCATTTCCAATGCCTCGTGCACCACCAACTGCCTGGCGCCAGTGGCCCAGGTGCTGCACCGCGAGTTCGGCATCGAGCAGGGGCTGATGACCACCATCCACGCCTACACCAACGACCAGGTGCTCACCGACGTCTGCCACGCCGACCCGTACCGCGCGCGCTCCGCCACCCAGTCGATGATCCCGAGCAAGACCGGCGCCGCCGAGGCGGTGGGCCTGGTGCTGCCGGAGCTGGCCGGCAAGCTCACCGGCATGGCCGTGAGGGTGCCGGTGATCAACGTGTCGCTGGTCGACCTTACGGTCAACCTGCAGCGTGAGACCACCACAGAAGAGGTCAACCAGCTGTTCCTCGAGGCCAGCCGCCATTCGCGGGTACTCGGCTACAACGCGCTGCCGCTGGTGTCGTGCGACTTCAACCACAACCCGCTGTCGTCGATCTTCGACGCCAACCACACCCGCGCCAACGGCCGCATGCTCAAGGTGCTGGCCTGGTACGACAACGAGTGGGCGTTCTCCAACCGCATGCTGGACAACTGCCTGGCGCTGTTCAGCGCCAAGTAAGTACTTTGCCGGTGGGCGTGGGAGCAACTGTCTTATGTTGTCAGTGCTGGCCTTATCGCTGGCAAGCCAGCTCCCACAGGTACGATGCTGCCTCAAGTTAGCGCGATCCATGTGGGAGCGGGGGGTGCCCCCCCAGAGGGCCGCGCCGCCAGGCACCCCAAGCCCGGCCCACCCCCCCC
>NZ_JBDJLM010000139.1:0-6422 GCF_039673365.1 Pseudomonas sp. TWI923
TGTTTTTGCTTTTGCTTCTAAGCGCGCGATAGTCCAGGCAACACAAATTGCGACTTCAGGAGGCCGAGTGGAGGTGACTGGAGGGCCCTGGTGCGCAGCACCCTTCGGCGTTAGCCGAAGGCGCGAGATGTAGACTTGCGCAGCAAGTCGTAGGCCGCGCGGGCCCGTAAGGCACCGGAGCGAGGGGACCCCGGAGCGCAGCGCAGGGGCCGTATGATGGGAGCGGGCGGCTTTGGTTACTTTGGCCGCGGCCGGCGAGGCAAGACCAAAGTAACCCGCCGTAAGGGCGGAAAGGTGACTAAAAGTCGCCATCGCCGCTGAATGCGCATACATCTACAAAAACCAACACACTAAGCCCCGAACCCGAACCCGAACCCGAACCCGAACCCGAACCCGAACCCGAACCCGAACCTTGCCACCCCCACCCCAACCCGCTATCGTCCCACCACCCCAAAATTCATCCGATGACTGGACGTACCCAGGTGACCCTCCTGATCAAACGCTCCCTGGTCGAGCAAGCCGTCGACCAGCTCCGCGACCGCATCGCCCAAGGCACCTGGTCGATAGGCCAGCGCCTGCCCACCGAGCCCGAACTGGCCAGCGACCTCGGCATCAGCCGCAACACCGTGCGCGAAGCCATGCGCGTCCTGGCCTTCAGCGGCCTGGTCGAGATCCGCCAGGGCGACGGCAGCTACCTGCGCACCGCCCAGGACCCCCTGCAAGCCGTGCAGGCCATGGCCCATTGCACCGTCGAGCACGCCCGCGAAACCCGCCATATCCTCGAAGCCGAAGCCATCGGTCTGGCGGCACTGCGCCGCACCGAGCAGGACCTGCGCGAACTGCGCCAAGCCCTGCAGCACAGCGCGGCGCACTTCCAGGGGGACGTGGACGCCTACGTCGAATGCGACATCAACTTTCACCAGCGCCTGGTGGATGCCGCCCACAACCCGGCGCTCAGCGAACTCTACCGCTACTTCTCCGGCGTGGCGGCCGCCGCCCTGCAGCACAACATGACCACCGTCCCCCGTTGCCAGGCGGTGTTCGACCTGCATGAGCAGATTCTCGACGCCGTCGCACAGCGCGACCCGGAACTGGCCAAGCGCCTGAGCCGAACCCTTATCGAATCCTGAACGGGAGACGGCCATGGCCGAACCTATGACACGCGACACGACTCCCCGCGAAGCGGAGCTCGACGAACTGCTGATCGACGCCGAGGCTGACGACGAGCAAGTGCAGCAACAGCCGGTGCTGTTGCGCCGGCCCTGGCTGCTGTTGCTGGGCCTGGTGCTGGTAGCGCTGAACCTGCGCCCGGCCCTGTCGAGCATGGCGCCGGCGCTGGGCCAGGTCTCGCAAAGCCTCGGCCTCAGCGCCTCGCAGGCGGGCTTGCTGACCACCTTGCCGGTGCTCTGCCTGGGGCTGTTCGCACCGCTGGCGCCGATCCTGGCGCGGCGCTTCGGCAGTGAGCGGGTGATCCTCGGGATCCTTCTCACCCTGGCCTTGGGCATCCTGGTGCGCAGCGCACTGGGCGTGACGGGGGTGTTCCTCGGCAGCCTGATGGCGGGAGCGAGCATCGGCATCATCGGTGTGCTGCTGCCGGGTATCGTCAAGCGCGACTTCCCACAACATGCCGGCACCCTGACCGGGGTCTACACGATGGCCTTGTGCCTGGGGGCGGCGCTGGCCGCCGGCGCAACCGTGCCGCTGAGCCAGCACTTCGATGACAGCTGGGCGCTGGGCCTGGGTTTCTGGATGCTGCCGGCACTGTTGGCGATGCTGGTCTGGCTGCCCCAGGCACAACAGGGCCACGGCCTGCATAAGGTGGCGTATCGGGTACGCGGGCTGTGGCGTGACCCACTGGCCTGGCAGGTGACGCTGTACATGGGCTTGCAGTCGTCGCTGGCCTATATCGTCTTCGGCTGGCTGCCCTCGATCCTGGTGGGCCGGGGCCTGAGCCCGACCGAGGCAGGCCTGGTGCTGTCGGGATCAGTGCTGGTGCAACTGATCAGCTCACTGAGCGCGCCGTGGCTGGCGACTCGCGGCAAGGACCAGCGGCTGGCTATCGTGGTGGTGATGCTGGTAACCCTGGCCGGCCTGTTCGGTTGCCTCTATGCGCCCATTGACGGGTTGTGGGGGTGGGCGGTGCTGCTGGGGCTGGGGCAGGGCGGTACCTTTGCCCTGGCCTTGACCCTGATCGTGTTGCGCTCCAAGGATGCGCACGTGGCTGCCAACCTGTCGAGCATGGCCCAAGGTGTGGGGTACACCCTGGCGTCCACCGGGCCCTTCGCTGTCGGCCTGGTGCATGACCTGACTGGGGGCTGGGATGCCCTGGGCTGGATCTTCGCAGTGCTGGGGATAGGGGCTATCGCATTCGGGCTGGGCGCCGGGCGGGCCCTGCATGTGCAGGTCAGCAGCGAGCGGGTGTAGACCACGCCGCCCGCGATCATCATTCACGGCGCGAATGGGCATGGTACTGCTGCGAGCCACGCAGTATCGTGCGGGTTCCGTATCTTCGCAGGACCACCCCATGAGCGATGCCAACAGCGCCCTGATCACCCGTTTCTACCAGGCCTTCCAGCGCCTGGATGCCGAGGCCATGGTGGCCTGCTACAGCGACGACATCGCCTTCAGCGACCCGGTGTTCGGCACCTTGCGCGGCCAGGATGCCGGCGATATGTGGCGGATGCTCACTCGCCGCGCCAAGGACTTCACCCTGACCTTCGACAACGTTCGCAGCGATGAGCGCGGCGGTGAGGCCCACTGGGTGGCGACCTACCTGTTCAGCCAGACCGGGCGGGTAGTGGTCAACGATATCCAGGCGCGTTTCGTGATCCGCGACGGGCTGATCTGCCAGCACGACGACAGCTTTGACCTGTGGCGCTGGTCGCGCCAGGCGTTGGGCATGCCGGGGGTGTTGCTTGGCTGGTCGCCGATGCTGCAGAACAAGGTTCGCCAGCAAGCCTTCAAAGGGCTGCGGGCGTTCCAGCAGACGCGCTGAGCGGGTAAGCTGGCGGCCATCTTCAGCTGTATCGAATCGAGCCGTGAGCGAGACACCTTCCACCGTCGAGTGCAAACCCTGGTACGTCTACCTGGTGCGGGCCGCCAATGGCTCGCTGTACTGCGGCATCAGCGATGATCCGCAGC
Organism: Pseudomonas sp. TWI923; assembly: GCF_039673365.1. NCBI lineage: Bacteria > Pseudomonadati > Pseudomonadota > Gammaproteobacteria > Pseudomonadales > Pseudomonadaceae > Pseudomonas > Pseudomonas sp. TWI923. The sequence continues at coordinate 3,142 of NZ_JBDJLM010000139.1, forward strand.
GGCGCTTCATCAAGCACCAGAAAGGGCAGGGCGCACGTTACTTCAAGACCAGCCCGGCGCAGGCGCTGGTGTACGTGGAGCAGTGGCCGGACAAAGGCGAAGCGCTGCGCCAGGAGCGCCTGGTGAAGAAGCTGCGCAAGAAGGCTAAGGAGGCGCTTGTTGCCTCCTATTGCCAAACCATAACGCTCTGATTTGCGGGAGTGGGTTGGCCCGCGAACACCGGCATGGCCGGTGCCATCAACCGTGTTGCCTGCTTCGCGGGTAAACCCGCTCCCACATGTATTGCACGACAACTGTAGGAGCGGCCTTGTCGGGGCGCCGGACCGGTCGGAAAGGGCTGCGCAGCAGCCCCGGCGATTTTTGTTGCGTAGCTGAATTACTGGGGCCGCTTCGCGACCCAATCGCGACACAAGGCCGCTCCTACAGTAAGACAGTTGCTCCCACAGCGCATGTTCAGTCCTTGCGCCGCTTCAGCTGATCGACCAACTGCGTTGGCAGCCCCTTGATCACCAGCGTCCCCGCTTCCTCGTCATACTCGATCTTCGACCCCAGCAGGTGCGACTCGAAGCTGATCGACAGCCCTTCGGCCCGCCCGGTGAAACGGCGGAACTGATTGAGCGTGCGTTTATCGGCAGGGATTTCCGGCGACAGGCCGTAGTCACTGTTGCGGATGTGATCGAAGAACGCCTGCGGGCGGTCCTCGTCGATCAGGCTGGACAGCTCTTCGAGGCCCATCGGCTCGCCCATCTTGGTCTGCGAGGTGGCGTAGTCGACCAGGGTCTGGGTTTTTTCCCGGGCGGACTCTTCCGGCAGGTCTTCCTTCTCGACGAAATCGCTGAAGGCCTTGAGCAGGGTGCGGGTTTCGCCCGGGCCGTCCACGCCTTCCTGGCAACCGATGAAGTCACGGAAGTAATCCGAGACTTTCTTGCCGTTCTTGCCCTTGATGAACGAGATGTACTGCTTGGAGTTCTGGTTGTTCTTCCACTCGGACAGATTCACCCGCGCGGCCAGGTGCAGCTGGCCAAGGTCGAGGTGGCGCGATGGCGTCACGTCGAGTTCGGCGTTCACTGCCACGCCTTCGCTGTGGTGCAGCAGGGCGATTGCCAGGTACTCGGTCATGCCCTGCTGATAGTGGGCGAACAAGACGTGGCCGCCGGTGGACAGGTTGGACTCTTCCATCAGCTTCTGCAGGTGCTCGACGGCGACGCGGCTGAAGCTGGTGAAGTCCTTTTCCTGTTCCAGGTACTGCTTGAGCCAGCCGCTGAACGGGTAGGCGCCCGATTCGCCATGGAACAGGCCCCAGGCTTTGCCTTGCTTGGCGTTGTAGCTGTCGTTGAGGTCGGCCAGCAGGTTTTCGATGGCATCCGAGGCCGCCAGTTCGCTGTCGCGCGCATGCAGTACAGCGGGGCTGCCATCGGGCTTCTTGTCGATCAGGTGAACGATGCAATGACGGATTGGCATGGAATTCTCTGTGATGTAAGCGGGGGCGAGGCCGCGCTGCAAAGTCGCTCAGTTTACCTCAGGGTGGGGACGATGCAGTGGCCAGATGTTGGCAGAAATGACGGTTGTTCGTTTTTTGTTCATTTTTGTGCGTTTTTTCCTTAAACCCCCGAAAAACCTGCACAAAATCAGTGTCGACAGCGGATATTTATCGATTCCTGTGGTAGCTTTGCGCGGTCTTGCGCCCCTTGAATGGCGCATTGCTGGCAGCGTGCTGGCGGGGTGTCGAACCAAACGCCGATTTGCGCATCTACATACGCGATCGACGCGGCCTCTGGATTGTCCCGGGCTGGCCCGACCACCGACCAAGCACGCTGCACAACCTCTGATTTGATAGGGAAGGAACACCACCATGGCACTGACCAAAGACCAACTGATTGCCGATATCGCTGAAGCCATCGACGCGCCAAAAACCACCGCGCGCAACGCCCTGGAGCAACTGGGCCAGATCGTCGCCGACCAACTGGAAAACGGCGCCGAAATCACCCTGCCAGGCATCGGCAAGCTGAAAGTCTCCGAGCGTCCTGCCCGTACCGGCCGCAACCCTTCGACTGGCGCTGCCATCGAAATCGCTGCCAAGAAAGTCGTCAAGTTCGTTCCGGCCAAGTCGCTGAACGACGCCATCAACAAGTAATTGTTGCCGCGTTGACGAGACCGCGCCCGGCTTGCCCGGGCGCGGTTTTTTTGTGCTTGTGGGAGCCGGCTTGCCGGTGCCCTCCATCGTGTCGCCTGGATCGCCGGCAAGCCGGCTCCCACAGAAAGATCAGCGCTTGGTCAGCCAGCCCTTGCGCGCCTCGTCGTCATGGAAGCTCCACGCGACCATGCGGCTCTGCTTCTGCCCCTGGCCCATCTCGACGACATGCAAGGCCTTCACTCCGGCCTTCTTCAGCGCCGCCTCGATGCCCGGCAGGTTGCTGGCCTTGGATACCAGGCTGGTGAACCACAGCACTTGCGCTGCGTACTGCACGCTTTCATCGATCAGTTGGCTGACGAAACGGATCTCGCCGCCTTCGCACCACAGTTCGTTGTTCTGCCCGCCAAAGTTCAGCACCGGCAGCTTGCGCTTGGGGTCCTGCTTGCCGAGGTTCTTCCATTTGCGCTGGCTGCCGCGGGTGGCTTCTTCGCGCGAGGCATGGAAGGGCGGGTTGCACAGGGTCAGGTCGAAGCGCTCTCCCTCCTGCAACAAACCGCTGAGGATTTTCTTGCGCTCGGCTTGCAGGCGCAGGCCGATGGCCTTGTCCAGTTGGTTGGCCTGGACGATAGCCTTGGCCGAGGCCAGGGCGATCGGGTCGATGTCGGAGCCAGTGAAGCGCCAGCGGTAGTCGCTGTGGCCGAGCAGCGGGTAGATGCAGTTGGCACCCACGCCGATGTCCAGCACGCGCACCTGGGCGCCGCGTGGCACCTCGCCGGCGTTGTCGGCGGCCAGCAGGTCGGCGGCCACATGGATGTAGTCGGCCCGGCCCGGGATCGGCGGGCACAGGTAGTCGGCCGGGATGTCCCAGTGCTGGATGCCGTACTGGGCCTTGAGCAGCGCACGGTTGAACACCCGCACGGCTTCGGGGTTGGCGAAGTCGATGCTGGGTTTGCCGTAGGGGTTGGTGATGGTGAAGCGGGCGAGGTCCGGATGGGCCTTGATCAGTGCCGGGAAGTCGTAACGGCCCTGGTGGCGGTTGCGGGGGTGCAGGGTGGGTTTGTCGGTCATGGTTTCGGTCCTGAAAAGCATCGCGGGGCAAGCCCGCTCCCACGCGTCCGGTGTGGATCCCGTGGGAGCGGGCTTGCCC
>NZ_JBDJLM010000140.1:0-6354 GCF_039673365.1 Pseudomonas sp. TWI923
GCCCTATCGCGGCACAAGGCCGCTACAACAGTTGTTCGCGATCTCCTGTAGGAGCGGCCTCGTGCCGCGATAGGGCCGCGCAGCGGCCCCAATTACGCCTAAGTCTCAGGCCGGCACCATCGCAAAGCCCACGCCAAAGCGGTTCCAGGCATTGATGGTGGCGATGGCCAGGGTCAGGTTGGCGACTTCCTTGGGCTCGAAGTGCTCCTGCAACGCTTCGTATTCACCCTGTGGCGCGCCATGCTCGGGCAGGCGGGTCAGGCTCTCGACCCAGGCCAGGGCGGCTCGCTCGCGCGGGGTGAAATAGCGGGTTTCACGCCATACGCTCAAGGTCTGCAGGCGGGCTTCGGTCTCGCCGGCCTTGCGCGCATCGTTGGCGTGCAGGTTGACGCAGTAGGCGCAGCCATTGATCTGCGAGGCGCGCAGGCGGATCAGTTCGAGCAGCGAATGCTCCAGCCCCGATTGGATCAGGGCTTGCTCGAGGCCAACCATGGCTTTGTAGGCTTCTGGGGCGGCTTTGGCCCATTCGATACGTTCGTGCATGGTGCTTCTCCGGGAAGGTGATCAGGTGTGCAGCCACCTTAACGCCGCCCGGCAGCGTGCCGAATAGCCAATCCAACGCTTTGCCAGGAGGCCAATCCGGCATTCGCCTGGCCACTGAGGTGCATCCAATCTCTTCATTTCTACCGCTGCGGCCAAGCCGGGATAATGGCCGGGTCAATTGCGGAGTACCGATTCATGTCCCGAGAACACTTCATGCGCGAGGCCCTCGACCTGGCCCGCGCCAATATCCAGGCGGGCGGCCGCCCGTTTGGTGCCGTGCTGGTGTACCAGGGGCAGGTGATCGCCCGCGCCGTCAACGAGATCCACAGCACCCAGGACCCGACCAGCCACGCCGAGATGCAGGCCATCCGCCAGGCCGCACAGGCTCTGGGCCGGGCACGCCTGGACGGTGCCGAGATCTATGCCAGTGGCCACCCGTGCCCGATGTGCCTGGCGGCCATGCACCTGTGCGGTGTGGAACGCGCATGGTTCGCCTATGGCAACGACGAGGGCGAGCCCTACGGGCTGTCCACCGCCGCGGTTTACGCGCAGATGGCCCGCCCGCCGCAGCAGCAAAGCTTGCCGTTGCGCCCGCTCAAGCCCGCTGGCGAAGCGGGCCTGTATGCCCAATGGCAGCAGGCCAGCCAAGCATGAGGGGCGCGCTGAACCTGTTGCTGGTGGTGTTGCTGGCACTCAACCTGCGGCCGATCCTCACAAGCATCGGGCCACTGCTCGAGCCCATGCGCCAGAGCACCGGCCTGGGGTACCAGCAGGCGGCATTGCTGACGGCGCTGCCGGTGCTGTGCATGGGGCTGGTGCCGCTGTTGCAGCCGTGGCTGCGGCGTTGGCTGAGCGAGCATGGCGGCATGCTCGCCGGGTTGGCGGCGATTGCCCTGGCCTGCCTGTGGCGACTGCAACTGGACAGCGCCTGGGCACTGATCGTCAGTGCGGTGGTCGCCGGGCTGGGGGTGGCGCTGGTGCAGGGCATGATGCCGGGGCTGGTCAACCGCTGGTTCCCCACGCGGCTGGCGGCGACCATGGGCTTGTATTCGGCAGCCCTGATGACCGGTGGCGGCCTGGCGGCGGTGCTGGGCCCCTCGATCACCGCGCACTTTGGCCATTGGCAGGCGGGGCTGGGCGTCTGGGCCTTGCCTGCGTTGTTGGCAGTGGCCGCCTGGATTGCCCTGCGGCCACGCCAGGCCACCCCCACGCTGGCCGGCACGGGTGGCGGGCACTGGTTCGGCAATCGCCGCGCCTGGCTGTTGGCGCTGTACTTCGGCCTGATCAATGGCGGCTACACCAGCATGGTCGCCTGGCTGCCGGCCTATCACCTGGAGCATGGCGGCACGGCTCAGGGCGGTGGTGAGCTGGTGGGGTTGATGACCATCTTCCAGGTGACCGGCGCCCTCGGCTTGCCGCTGTTGCTGCGCCGCCTGGCGGATCGTCGGCCTGGCTTGTGGTTGGCGTTGCTGATCCAGCTGGGCGGCTTCCTTGGCCTGCTGCTGGCGCCGGCCAGCGCCATGGGCCTGTGGGTGGCGATGATCGGCCTGGGCCTGGGCGCGTGCTTCAGCCTCAGCCTGACACTGACCCTCGAACACCTGCGCACGCCGGCCGAAGCCGGCAGCCTGGCGGGCTTCGTCCAGGGTGTGGGGTTCATCGTCACCGGTATCGTGCCGTACATCACCGGCTGGCTGCGCGATGTCAGCGGTGACTTCCAGGCATCCTGGGCCCTGCTGACCTGCACCGTGCTGGCCATGCTGCTGGTCACCGCGTGCTTCGCCCCGGGCGGCTATGCTCGGGCCATCGCCCGGCCAGGGCAGGCAGGCGCCGCAGCGCTCAGCTGAGACGCTGCAGGGTATCGCGGACCCGGTCCAGCGCCGGGTCGATATCCAGCAGTTCGATGGCGCCGAAGCCCAGCAGCAACCCCGGGCGTACCGGGGCCTCGCTGAAGAACGGCGCCAACGAATAGAGCCCCACCTCGACTTTGCGCGCCAGGTTGATCAACAGCTCTACATCGACCCCCGGCTTGGCCAGGGCGCTCAGGTGGAAGCCGGCACTGGCCGGCACCGCCTCGAACCAGGGCGCCAGGTCGCCGCCCAGGCGCGCCAGGATCCGTTCGCGGCGGGCGCTGTATACCTCGTGGCAGCGGCGGATGTGCTTGCTCAGGTGGCCTTCGCCAATGAAGCGCGCCAGGGCCCATTGCTGCAGGCTCGGGCTGTGCCAGTCGGTCAGGTGCTTGGCCACGCAGGCGGCCTGCAGCACTGCCGGTGGCAGCACCGCATAGCCCAGGCGCAGCTCGGGCAGCAAGGTCTTGGAGAACGTGCCGACATAGGCCACCAGCCCGTGGCGGTCCAGGCGCTGCAAGGCCTCGGCGGCCGGCCCCTGGTAGCGGAACTCGCAGTCGTAGTCGTCCTCGATGATCAGCGCACCCAGCGCGGCGGCCCTGGCCAGCAACGCCTGGCGCCGCTGTGCGCCCATGGGCATGCCCAGTGGGAACTGGTGCGAGGGGGTGACGTAGATCAGCCGGGTGCCGGCCTCGATCTGTTCCACGCACAGCCCCTCATTGTCCACTGGCACCGACTGCACCTGGGCGCCGAGGGCCAGGAACAGCTGCCGCGCCGGTGGGTAGCCGGGGTCCTCCATGGCCACCTTGCAGCCCGGCTCGACCAGCACCCGGGCGATCAGGTCCAGGGCCTGCTGGGCACCATTGCACACCAGCACATCGGCGGCGCTGCAGTGCACGCCCCGGGCGAACGCGATGTGGTGGGCGATGGCTTCGCGCAACTCAGGCAAGCCCTGCGGCGAGAACTGCCGATCGGTGTGCCGCTGGCTGCGCCGCAGGGCGTATTGCAGGCAGCTGCGCCACTGGTCGTAGGGGAACTGCGCCTTGCTTGAGGCTCCGCCGATGAAGTCATAACGCGAGGGGGCATCCAGCGCGCGCCGCCCCAGCACCGTGGCGCGCAGGCGCCAGCGCTCCAGGGCGTCGGCAGCGGCCAGTGGGATGGCCTCGGCGGCGTCGGCTTGTATGGGTTGGCGAGGGGTGATGAAGGTGCCGCGGCCGACCACGCCGCTGAGCAGGTTGTCGTAGGTCAGGCGCGAGTAGGCTTCGGCCACGGTCTTGCGCGATACGCCCAGTTGCTCGGCCAGCAGGCGCGTTGGCGGCAGCTGGGTGCCGGCAGCCAGGTGGCCGCTGTCGATGCCGGCGCGCAATTGCTGGTAGAGCTGGTCGGCAAGGCCTTTGCGGCCTTCGAGGCGGATGTGCAGTTCCATCGGGGGCTGTGTCCGAAGCGCAGGGGTGTCAAAGCTTCGGGCTTCGCGCGGCAAGCTGCAAGAGGGCCGAACTGGCGGCCCTTGTTCAACGCGTCAAAGGCGGGCAGTGCTGATGGTGATATAGCCTTTGTCGGGCAGGGCGATGCGGATCACCGTTTCGTCCTGCGGTGCCTTGCGTTTCTGCCGGATGCTGATGCCATCGACGGCCGCTGCCTGCATGTGCGCCGGGATGGCGCGACCCTGTGCGTCGAAGAAGGCTTCGCTGGCCAGCAGCTCGACGCGCTCGATCAGTTGGCGGGTGTGCTCGTCGGTCGCGCAGAAAAAGCGCACGCCGGACAGGTGCGGGTTGTCATCGGGGTTGCTGACCTCATGGGCCAGCAGCTGGCGCAGGGTGTGTTGCAGGGCTTCGGTGTGGCGGGTGTGCTCGGGCATGGTGGGGCCTCGTCGGGTGGGCTGGCCGCGCAGGGCGGGCATGACGACATCCAGGTCCGATCATGTTTTTGCAGGCGTAAGACGGAAAGCGGGCTGCTTCCGACTGAATTGTAGGAAGAGTCATAAATTATGCGAGTGCCCCGCGCCTTGCCTTGATCAGGATCAGCGCTGTCGCCGGTATGCCCGCTGCGGCACAATGGCCGACCTGTCCCCCTGCGTAACGCCGAGGTTTGCCATGCACAGCCACTTCCAGCCCGTCGACCTGACCAAGGCCTATCGCCTGCTCAACCACGGCCCCACCGTGCTGGTTTCGGCCAGCCATGCCGGGGTCGACAATGTGATGGCTGCTGCCTGGGCCTGCGCCCTGGACTTCGACCCGCCCAAGGTGACCGTGGTCCTCGACAAGAGCGCCCGTACCCGCCAGTTGGTGGAGGGCAGTGGCTGGTTCGTGCTGCAGGTGCCCAACGCCGCCCAGGCACGGCTCACCCACCAGGTGGGCAGCCAGAGCCTGTTCGACCAGCCCGACAAGCTGGCGCGTATCGGTGTCGAGTTGGCCCGCGTCGCCGGGTTCGAGGCGCCGTTGGTCAACGGCTGCTCGGCCTGGCTGATGTGCCGGGTGATCGACGAGCCGCATAACCAGCAAACCTACGACCTGTTCATCGGCGAAGTGGTCGCGGCCTGGGCCGATGACCGGGTGTTCCGCGACGGGCACTGGGCCTATGAGCATGCCGACCCCGACTGGCGCAGCCTGCATTACGTGGCGGGCGGGCACTTCTATGCCATCGGCGAACCCCTGGTGATCGACCAGGGCGAATGAACCGCGCCCGTCATTCCCCGCAGCAGTGCGGCTTGCCAGGGGCGCCTTCATAGCGGTCGTGGTGGCGCACCCAGTCCATCGTCCCGCCCTCGTTGCGCCCTAGTGGGGTCAGGTCGAGGAAGTTGTAGGTATTGACCAGGATGTCCAGCCCGCGGGCGTAGGTGGAATAGGTGTGATAGACGCAGCCGTCGCGGTCGCGAATGAACGCGCTCAAGCCCGGAAGCTCCGCCTCGGTGCCTGCGTAGGGCGCGTAGTTGTACTCGGCGCTGCCATCGGTGGCCACGCTCACGCCAAAGTCCTGGTTGAAACGGCTGCCGTGGGAGGAATACCAGGGAAAGCGCCAGCCCATGCGCTGGCGGAATGCCTGGAATTCGCCATAGGCTGCCCGTGACACCGCCACCAGCGACACGTCGTGGTGAGCCAGGTGCAGGTTGGCGCCGTCGAAATGGTCGGCGAGGAAGGAGCAGCCTGGGCAGCCTTCGTTCCAGCCCTCGGCGAACATGAAGTGGTAGACCAGCAGCTGGCTGCGCCCGGCGAACAGGTCGGCCAGGGCCAGTTCGCCGTCGGGGCCGTGGAAGCGGTAGTTTTCCTCGACCCGTACCCAGGGCAGGGCACGGCGGGCGGCGGCGAGTTCGTCGCGTTGGTGGGTGAGGGCTTTTTCATGCAGCCACAGCTGCCGGCGGGCGGCGAGCCATTGGCTGCGGGTGACCACTGGGTGATTGTTGTCGAGCGTGTTCATGAGGCGCGCTCCGCGCTGGGGGGATTCATTGAGTGGTCGAATGGGCGTTCGAGGAATCGACGGGGAGCGGGTGGGGGCGACGAGTGGTGGGGTGGGGGTTGGTTGTTTATGGCTTGAGAAAGTGTGTGGGCTGACAGGTGCCTGCCTGGATATCTCCAGCGCCCTTGAGATCGAGCGCCGCCCGCGCGGCGCATCGCTGGCAAGCCAGCTCCCACATTTGTTTCGGGCCAGTCACTCCTGTGATTTCACCACTGTCCGCCTTGTTGGTTCGACTCGGTATTGGGGTGGGCACCACTGGCGTCTCGCCTGACTTGAGACATGCACCAAGGCGGGCAGCGGTACTTCCACAGACATAACTGGCCCGAAACAGATGTGGGAGCTGGCTTGCCAGCGATGCGCCGCGCGGGCGGCGCTCGATCTCAAGGGCGCTGGAGATATCCAGGAGGGTGTCAGAAATTTTGTGTTCGGGCATACCATGAGTAAGAGGTGCATGTATGCCAACCAGAAAGAAACCGCTTCGAGAGTTACCGAAGGTCCCGAAAGAGCTGCTTGA
>NZ_JBDJLM010000141.1:0-6174 GCF_039673365.1 Pseudomonas sp. TWI923
CCTCTGCGGGGTAAACCCCCCCCCCCCTTTCTTTCGTTTTCCTCAACCACGGCGCCCTCTGGGGGGGGGGGGTTTCCCCCGCGAAGCGGCCGGTGCAGATTTATACCGTTCAGCTGTTCTGGCGCATCCGCCGCGCCTGGCGGTACAGATACAGGCTCAACACCAGCCCGCACGCCGAAGCCCCTGCCGCAAACAGGAACATCGACGCAAAGCCGAACCCCGCCGCCACCGCGCCCACCAGCGGCCCGGTAATCCCCAGCGACAGGTCGATGAACAGCGAATAGGCCCCCACCGCTGCGCCGCGGTTGGCCGCCGATACCTGGTTCACCGCCTCGACGCCCAGCGCCGGGAACACCAGCGAGAAGCCGAAACCACTGAGCGCCGCGCCGGCCAGGGCCATCTCGGCGCTCGGCGCCAGCCACAGCATCAGCAACCCCAGGGTCTCCACCGACAAGCAAACGATTGCCACGCGAAAACCACCCAGCCGGTTGATCATGTTGCCAAACAGCAGGCGCGCACTGATGAAGCTGGCGCCGAACAGGCTCAGGGTCAGCGCCGCGTTGGGCCAGTCACGGCTGGCGTAGTACAGGGTGATGAAGGTGGCGATGGTGCCAAAGCCGATCGAGCCCAGGGCCAGCCCCGAGCCATGGGGGAACACCTTGCCCAGTACTTGCAGGAAGGGCAGGCGCACCCCGCTGACCACCGGCGCTGCGCGCTTGGGCCAGGCCAGCAGCAGGCCGAGCACACCCAGCAGGATGATGCTCGCGCCCATGCTCCACAGCCCAAGGTGCTTGACCATCAGCACCCCGAGCGGTGCGCCGATGGCCAGTGCGCCATAGCTGGCGATGCCGTTCCAGGAGATCACCTTGGCGGTGTTCTGCGAGCCGACCCGGCCGATGCCCCAGCCAATCGAACCCGAGCCCACCAGGCTTTCCGCGCTGCCCAGCACCAGGCGGCCGATCAGCAGGCAGGACAGGCTCAGCCAGGGCCAGGGCGTGAGGAAGTGGCAGGCGAGCATGAATACGCCGCTCAGGCCGCAGCCGGCCAGGCCCCACATCACGGCTTTCTTGCTGCCGAGGTTGTCGATGATGCGGCTGGCGGTGGGGCGGCTGAGCAGGGTGGCCAGGTACTGCACACTGATCACCAGGCCGGCGATGACGGCGCTGAAACCCAGTTGGTTGTGCACATAGCCCGGCAACACGGCAAGGGGGATGCCGATGTTCAGGTAGCCGATGAAGGTGAAGAGGACGATCGAGACGACTTGCAGTGTGACCGCAAGGGGGCGCGGTGAATCGGGCATGGGGCCTTCGATGTATAGAGGTTCTGGACGGTGTGAAAACGCGATGGCGGGGAGTTTCCCACAGGCCAGCCGTTTTCACACTGTCGGGGTCTGCGCGGTTATTCCTGGTCAGCGCTGGATTGATCGTCACCGTGCGGTTCGACGGCAGGCGTCGGTTCGGCGTGGGCGGCAACGGATTGCTCTTCGGGGTTCAGGCTTGGGAAGGGAAGATTCGGGATTTCATGCATCTCGTCGTTCCTCGCAAGTGTGAGTGAAAAGACTGCGCGTGGCGCGTGTGTGGCTTCGAAAAGCAGGGGCAGGATACAGCAGTGAGGATGACAGTTTGAGATTTTTCCGCCCCGTGGGTCGGTTTTTGCGGGCGATCAGCGCACCACTGACTGTGCTCGGGTAGCGGAAAACACTGTGGGAACAACTGTCTTGTATTGCCTGTGCGGGCTTCATCGCTGGCAAGCCAGCTCCCACAGCTATGAGACTGGCGCGGTCCATGTGGGAGCGGCTTTAGCCGCGAACACCGGCGTAGCCGGTGCCAGGCTCCGCGTCGCTTGCTTCGCGGCTAAAGCCGCTCCCACAGGTACTGCGATATCAGCGGCAGACGTCGGCGATTGCCGCTGCCAGCTGTTCCAGGCGCTTGGCATCCGCCCCGGCGATATTCGCCCGGCCGGTGCCGACCATGTACACGCTGTGCTTTTCCCGCAGCAGGCGCACCTGCTCCGGATTCAGTCCGGTGTACGAGAACATCCCGCGTTGCGCGGCAATGTGCGCGAAGCGCTCGGCCAGGCCGTGCGGTTCCAGGGCCTTGACCAGCCCTTGGCGCAGCTCGGCGATGCGCTGGCGCATTGCGTCGACTTCTTCGATCCACAGCGCCTTGAGCGCCGGGTCGCCGAGAATCTCGGCCACCACCGCCGCGCCATGATCCGGCGGCGTCGACCACAGGTTGCGGGCAATGAACGCCAGCTGGCTGCGCACGTCCTGCAGTTTCTCGGCGTTGTGGCTGCAAACCAGCAGGGCGCCGGTGCGGTCGCGGTACAGGCCGAAGTTCTTCGAGCAGGAGCTGGTGATCAGCAGCTCCGGCAGCTCGGCGGCGAACAGTCGTACCGCCCAGGCATCTTCCTCCAGCCCGTCGCCGAAGCCCTGGTAGGCGAAATCGATCAGCGGCAGCAGGTTGCGTCGCTTGACGATGTCGAGCACCGCGCGCCAGTCGTCCTGGCCCAGGTCGAAGCCGGTGGGGTTGTGGCAGCAGGCGTGCAGCAGCACCACGTCGCCTTCGGGGGCCTGTTCCAGCGAGGCGAGCATGCCGGCGACGTCCAGGCGATTGTCCGTGCCCACGTATGGGTAGTGGGACACCTTGAGCTCGGCGCCGCCGAAGATGGTCTCGTGGATCGGCCAGGTCGGGTCGCTCAGCCAGATGCCGCGGCCCGGCAGGCAGTGGGCGATGAATTCCGCCGCCAGGCGCAGGGCGCCGGTGCCGCCCGGGGTTTGGGTGGCGCCGGCGCGCTGGCTGGCCAGTAGAGGCGAAGCGCTGCCCAGCACCAGTTCGCTGATCAAGCGGCCGAAGGCTGCGTCGCCGTGGCCGCCGATGTAGCTTTTGCTGGCTTGCTGGGCTATCAGGCGCTGTTCGGCCTGCTTGACCGCCGAAGGGATCGGCGTCAGGCCCTGGGCGTCCTTGAATACGCCTACGCCCAGGTCGAACTTGGCCGGATTGGTATCGCGCGCGTAGGCCTCCATCAGCCCGAGGATCGGGTCGCCAGGGACCCGTCCGATCGCCGCGAAATGCATCACTTACGCCCTTCGGCGGTCTCGGCGACCTTGTCGGTGCGGGCGCACATGATGAAGTCGTTGCGGTGCAGGCCTTTGATCGAGTGGCTCCACCAGGTCACGGTGACCTTGCCCCACTCGGTCAGCAGGCCTGGGTGGTGGCCTTCGGCTTCGGCGATTTCACCCACGGCGTTGGTGAAGGCCAGGGCGTGCTTGAAGTTCTTGAACAGGAATACGCGCTCGAGCTCCATGTGGCCGTCGCGCACTTCGATGTTCCAGTCCGGGATCTCGCGGATCAGTACCGCCAGTTCTTCGTCGGAGACCTTTGGTGCATCGGCGCGGCAGGCTTCGCAGTGGGCTTGGTTCAAGGCATTCATGGTGAGTATTTTCCGTTTTGAGTTGTTATCGACGAAGGTGGCTCAGGCGGCGACCTTGGGTGGAAACTTCGGTGCGTGCAGGCCCAGCTGCATGGCCTGGTGGACCATGGCCATGATGTCTTCGTGGGCCAGGTCGAACAGGCGCTTCATGTTCGGCAGGACGAAGTACAGGGGCTGCAGGATATCGATGCGGTACGGCGTGCGCATGGCTTCGATCGGGTCGAAGGCCTGGTGCTCGGGTTCGCCGGACAGGCTGTAGACGGTCTCTTTCGGCGAGGAGAGGATGCCGCCGCCATAGATCTTGCGACCTTGCGGGGTTTCCATCAGGCCGAATTCGATGGTCATCCAGTACAGGCGCGCCAGGTAAACGCGTTGTTCCTTGGTGGCCGCCAGGCCCAGCTTGCCGTAGGTGTGGGTGAACTCGGCGAAGAACGGGTTGGTCAGCAGCGGGCAGTGGCCGAAGATCTCGTGGAAGATGTCGGGCTCTTGCAGGTAGTCGAGTTCTTCCGGGGTGCGGATGAAGGTGGCGACTGGGAAGCGCTTGCTGGCCAGCAGTTCGAAGAAGGTCTGGAAGGGGATCAGTGCCGGTACGCGGGCAACCTGCCAGCCGGTGGTGGCGCCGAGCACCTTGTTGACTTCGCCCAGCTGCGGGATGCGGTCATGGGGCAGCTTGAGCTGCTCGATGCCGTCCAGGTATTCCTGGCAGGCCCGGCCTTCGATGACTTTCAGCTGGCGGGTAATCAGGGTGTTCCACACCGCGTGCTCTTGCTGCGGGTAGTCGATAAACCCTTGCGCATCGGGCTCGCGGGCCACGTATTGCGTCTGTTTCATGCGGCGCTCCTGGTGAGGGCTTTCTTGTTATGTGCAGGACATGCATTAGGAATATCCCTACATCCGCCACTTTGCACGGGGTCGCGAGCCGCTATCGGGCGTCTGCTGTATCGGATTTTGTAACGATAATTTTACAAAAGCCCTGTCATCCCGGAAAATCACGGAGATCGAGCTGGCCCTCAAGTGGATTTTGTCAGCTTATCTTTACGACTTTTCCGCGTGCCGAAGAAAAACTTCGGCCGCTTCGAGAGCTTTCATGCGTATCAAAGTGCACTGCCAGAACCGAATCGGGATCCTGCGCGACATCCTCAACTTGCTGGTGGAGTACGGCATCAACGTGCTGCGCGGTGAGGTGGGGGGTGATCATGGCAACGCCATCTACCTGCACTGCCCGAACCTGATCAACATCCAGTTCCAGGCCTTGCGGCCGAAGTTCGAATCGATCGCCGGAGTGTTCGGGGTCAAGCGGGTCGGGCTGATGCCCAGCGAGCGCCGGCACATGGAGCTCAATGCCTTGCTCGGGGCGCTGGACTTCCCGGTGCTGTCCATCGACATGGGCGGCAGTATCGTGGCCGCCAACCGCGGCGCGGCGCAGCTGCTTGGGGTGCGGGTCGATGAGGTGCCGGGCCTGCCGCTTTCACGCTATGTCGAGGACTTCGACCTGCCGGAGCTGGTGCGCGCCAACAAGTCGCGTATCAACGGCCTGCGCATCAAGGTCAAGGGTGACGTGTTCCTGGCCGACATCGCGCCGCTGCAGTCGGAGCACGACGAAAGCGAGGCGCTGGCCGGCGCGGTATTGACCCTGCACCGCGCCGACCGCATCGGCGAGCGCATCTACAACGTGCGCAAGCAGGAGCTGCGCGGGTTCGACAGCATCTTCCAGAGCTCGCGAGTGATGGCGGCGGTGGTGCGCGAGGCCCGGCGCATGGCGCCGTTGGATGCGCCGCTGCTGATCGAGGGCGAAACCGGTACCGGCAAGGAGCTGCTGGCCCGCGCCTGCCACCTGGCCAGCCCGCGTGGCCAGGCGCCATTGATGGCGCTCAACTGCGCCGGCCTGCCGGAGTCGATGGCCGAAACCGAACTGTTCGGTTACGGGCCGGGGGCATTCGAGGGCGCGCGTGCCGAAGGCAAGCTCGGGCTTTTGGAGCTGACCGCAGGCGGCACCTTGTTCCTCGACGGGGTAGGGGAGATGAGCCCGCGCCTGCAGGTGAAGCTGCTGCGTTTCCTGCAGGACGGTTGCTTCCGCCGGGTGGGTAGCGATGAGGAGGTTTACCTGGACGTACGCGTGATCTGTGCCACTCAGGTCGACCTGTCCGAGCTGTGTGCCCGTGGGGAATTCCGCCAGGACCTCTACCACCGGCTCAACGTGCTGTCGCTGCACATCCCGCCGCTGCGCGAGTGCATGGATGGGCTGGAGGGGTTGGTGCAGCACTTTCTCGACCAGGCCAGCCGGCAGATTGGTTGCCCGATGCCGCGGCTGGCGCCTGCAGCGATGGACAAACTCAGTCAGTACCATTGGCCAGGCAACGTTCGGCAACTGGAGAACGTGTTGTTCCAGGCCGTGTCGTTGTGCGAAGGCGGGGTAGTGAAGAGCGAACATATCCGTTTGCCGGATTATGGTGCGCGCCAGCCGTTGGGCGAGTTTTCGCTGGACGGTGATCTTGCGCAGATTGTCGGGCGTTTTGAAAAGGCGGTACTTGAAAGTTTGATGAGTGAATATTCAAGTAGCCGGGCGTTGGGCAAAAGGCTGGGTGTTTCACACACGACGATTGCCAACAAGTTGCGTGATTATTCACTTAACAAGTCGGCTGACTAATGTCAGAAAGTTGTGGCATTCAGTAATTTCGCGGCTAAAGCCGCTCCCACAGGAATAGTGAGAGCCTGTGGGAGCGGCTTTAGCCGCGAAAGGGC
>NZ_JBDJLM010000142.1:0-6004 GCF_039673365.1 Pseudomonas sp. TWI923
CACGTCTTCCAGGTGGGTGAAGTGAGCGTTGCTCGGGTCCTGGCAGTTGTGCATGTAGTCCTTGATGTCGACGATGATCGCGTCTTCCAGGACGGTGGTGTAGTAGTGCTCTTGGGTGCCCTGGGCCGAGGTGCGGTACCACTTGATCTCGATCTTGGTCATGCGCTCGCCCGAGGTCAGGGCAGCCAGCAGCAGCGGCGAAGCCTTGTCGAAGACCTTGGTGATTTTGACTGGCTTGTGCACGCGCTGACCGGTCGGCTGGCCGGACTGCGGGTCACGCGGGATGATCACTTCGTGCTCGAAGCCCTGGACCATCACCTGGTCTTCGTGGCCTTCCTGGTAGGTGTTGCCCACCGAGTCGGCGGTGAACGCGCCAGCGGTGATCAGGCCTTGTTTTTCGCCAGTGACGGACATGTAGGCTGGTGTTGCCATGGTGCTCTCCTTGCGTAAGAAAAAAGTCGCGCAGACGGCAGGAAATTGCCGAGCGGGAGCAGCTTTCGATACAAGAGCTGTGCCAATTGAAAAATAACCAATAAATTCAATTAGTTATTTAGCAAAACCATCCATTCGAATGCCTCCTTTAGCGATGAGCATTCAAAAGTTGCGCAACTTCTTGCGCAGTGCTGGCAAAAAGTTGCGCAGATGGCTGCAGGCCATATACAGCAATGCCCACAGCGCTTATCCACAGACTTATCCACATTGAAGTGCGCAACTTCTTGCGCAGTTGAGCAAAAAGTCAGCGACCCGATTTTCCCATGGCTTACAGACCATCCTGCGCATGGCTCAGGGCTGCCCCCGCGCCGCTAACATCAACGTGCTACTATCGCGCCGCATTCAATGGACGCTCCACCGATTCGACAAGGAAAGCCGCGCGTGAACACCCCAGAGCCCACTTCGCCCAGCCCTGCCCGTTTCCTTTGCCAAGCAGGCAGTGCCTGATGATCGGCGCCTTGTTGCTACGCTCCGCCCATGGCCAGGAACACACACCCTGGCAACGCCTGGCCCGCGCCTTGTGGGGCGGCGACCTGCCGCTGACCCGCGCCCAGGAATGCGGGTTTGCGCGGCTGATGCTGATACCGACGGTGATCTACCTGGTGCTCGCGCTGGGCTACCTCGCGCAACTGACCGACCTGGTCGGCAGCCTCGTGCCACATTCCCTGCTGCAAAATTTCGCCCGCCAGGGCCAATGGTTGGGCGCCGCCGCCCTGGCCCTGCTGGTACTCAGTTGCCTGTTGCGCAAGAGCCTACGCCAGGGTTGGCCGTTCGGGCGCACGGTATTGTGGGCCTTGATCACCTGCGGCAGTTGCCTGTACCTCGGCTATCACGCCCAGCGCCTGCTGGTGGACAGCCTGGTCGAACAGGCCAGCCCCGAGCAGCAGGCCCAGGCCGCCTTCGGCATCCCGTTGCTCAACCTGATGCTGCACCACGACCTGCGCCTGGACGGCCAGGCCGCAACAGCCGAGCAACTGCTCAGTCCGCAAGGTAAGCTGCGCCTGGCCGAACTGGCTCTGCGCCTGCCGCACATCACCGCGCTGAAGGCCACAGAAGGCCTGACCCCGCAGGCCTTGTTCGAACAACTCGCCGACCAGCAGCGCGGCGGCCTGCAGCGCAACTATGAGCGCTACCGCCAGGCCACCGGCCGGCAGGAAGACAACTACCGCCAATACCGTCGCGCCAGCCTTTACTACGCGGGCGCCACCAGCCGCCTGGCCATCCTTCAGCGCCAGGGCCAGGCCTGGACCGACTACCTGCGCCTGCTCAGCAGCCGCGGGCGCAACCTCAACCCTTGGACCCTGCCCAGCAGCGAATGGCAAGACGTGCGCCATGTCCTGCGCGAGCAGATGAACGTACCGGTCAACGACCTCTGGCGGCCCGACGACCGCCCCGGTTTCAACCGCGCCGTGGCCAGCCAGGTGCGACGTGATGCACGCAATCACTACGCAACACTGCTCCAGCAGCGGATCAACGCCGGCTGGATCGAGCCCGGCCTCAAGCGCCCGGCGTTCCTGGCGGTGGATGCCATCCAGGGGCAGTGGCGCCAGGACTTGGCGTTGCCGCCGAGCATTACCCTGTATGCCTACCTGACCGAGGAGTATTTCGTGCGCTCGGTCTACCTGCCCACGCTGCAGCACGACGCCCGTGAACTGATGAAGCAGCGCGTCGCCTCGGCGGGCGATCTTTCGACCCTGGGCCGCGACAGCTACCGCGATCTGATCACCCCCGGCGTGGCTGCCCTGCTGATCCTCTGTGGGCTGGCCGTGCATGGATTCCGTGCGCTGTCCTACCTGTTGCGCCTGATGAAGGCACAACCGCTTGGCCTGTACCTGAAACTGCTAGGGGTTTACGCGCTGCTGCTGGCCAGCGTGTCGCTGATTGCCGGCAAGCCGAAGGTGTCGGCGGGCGACCTGCCGCAGCAGGGCGAGGAAGCCCTCGGCCTGACCCTTGCCCTGGCCAGTGCGGCGATTGACTGGGCCGCACCTCAACAGGACAGGCTGTATGCCCTGGGGACCAGCATTCGTCAGGACCTGTTGCAAGGATATGGATTTGGGGTTCCCGGGAAGCAGGATTGACGGGCGCGCTCTGTGCCGAGGGAGTTTGTGTCTAGCACGTGTGCAGGCTCGCTACCGATCAGCGCGCGAGCCTGTTGATGTGAAAGTCACACCCTGGTCGCGGTATGAGGCGGTGCGAACTGATAGTAAAGTACTCCGGATTTTTCGTACATACACTAATCAATAGGCACCCCTTATAAGCCTCACAACACACATCTGAATGTCAACCCCTACTGCCCTTGACATGAATATTACACCCCTTGGATTGCGCATAAAAAATCAACACAATCAAACCAACACCGATAATCGCACCACCGTACATAGAGAAAATAAATAGCCCGGACAACAACTTATTCTTAAATGTAAAAACATGACCGAATAATTCAAACAACCCAGGAAAAGTATTCATATTTATCCCGTTTCTCTTTGAATAATAATGTCCGTAGAGCACAGTAACAGTCAGCAAAATTGCCAACCCCCAAAACACAACCTCAACCGACAGCGTCAACCATCCACACACAACAAGCTCTCATTTGGTTTCAAAGCAATTGATAAATTTTTGGGCGGACTGCATTGACTATTGAGTTGATAAGCAATATCAGGACCTACTCCAATGACGATATCAGGGCATGCTGACTTCAGGATAATCCTGATATCGAGAAGCACTAAGCTCACAGTTTCCCTAGCGCGACCGTCAATAGCTTTTTGTACGGATGGCGACCGAAGACGCCATCGCTGTACTCGCCGTATCTGGCTACCTTATGGACCGATCATTGATATGAAAATCACACCCCTGCGCCTCACCCCAGAGGGTCAAGCCCATAAGCCCAAACACCATCAAAGCTCCGCCGTACATGCTGAACAGCACCAGGATCGACAACAGCTTATTCTCGAATTTGAACACCCTCCGATACATCTCAAGCATGCCTTCGAAGGTGTTCATATTCACACCCACTTTCTTGCAATATGCGTTCGCGCAAATGATCGAAGTGAAAACCAACCCAGCACAGACCACAAATATGGCAATTCTCACGAACTGAACAATTTCACACATACATCACCTTTAGAAAGCGGTGCCTGAGACAGCAGGCGTAACAGGCACATCAATTTCCGGCCCAATACCTGGCCCCACTCCGATATACACCTCAGGCCACGTAGATGTTTGGCTTATATCCACGCTGAATATACCTAAACTGAACCCTACACCGGCAGCGGCGCGAAGTGACTTGGCGTCCGGATCAGCAAACTTCAAACCACACGTTGCAGTAGCCCGTGCCGCCACTGCGATCATCGGTACTCCAACTTCAACACTCCTTCCCGATACCTCATTGAATTTCCCTGCAACAGAAACGCCCGAACCGGCCGCGAGGGTCCCTGTTATCCGACATTCACCTGTCGCAATCGGCTTGGGCGGTGGTGGTGACATTGCTCTGGAAATGGCCTCCGGCGACTCACCATTCTTCATCATGTGCATGCCCAACGAAGCACGTTCCTGCACGCCCGGCATGTTGGCAAACGGTACATCCCACAAGCCCAACGGGTCCGCACGCATAACAGGCGCATTGCTCACATAGCTGTAGACGTTCAGCCCACCCTGCATCCCGATCGGGTCCCTGGACACATACCGCGCCATTTTCGGCTCGTAATACCGATAGCGGTTGTAGTGCAGCGCCGTTTCCGGGTCCTGGTACTGCCCCTGGAAGCGAATCGGGTTGCTCACCCCCAGCAATCTGGCTTGCTCCGTAAGCTCTTCGCGTATTTCGCCCCACGCGGTGTAATGCGCACTCCAGACCACGTCCCCCTGCTCATCGGTGAGCTCTTGCGGCGTGCCCAGATGGTCACAGTGGTACCAGGCCATGGCATCGAAGGCCTGGGGTTTGACCTCGGTGTGCCACAGCGGATCGCGGTCGAAGTCGTACTCGCGCCCGGACCAATCCGGCTGCTTGAACAGGCGTACCGGGCGGTTGTGCAGGGCCTGGGCGACCGGCACGAAGCTGCCGGGCTCGTACAGGTAGTGCACGGTGCGGCCGGTATCGCCCTCATCCAGCGGCGGCGAGCTTTCCCAGGCCAGGGTTTCGCCGTCCCAGCCATACAGGGTGAAGCCGCAGTGCAGTTCACGCTGGCGCCTGGCCCGTTCCAGCTGGTTCCAGCCGGTGCCGGCTTCGGGCTTGTCCCAGTAATGGGCGAGCGAATGCTTGTGCAGGCGACGGCCCAGGGCGTCATAGCTGTATTCGACCTTGAGCCTGTCGTCGTTGTAACGCACCAGCCGGTTGAACAGGTCCCAGGTGAAGTGCGCCTGCGCACCGTCTTGCAGGCGATGGCTCAGGTTGCCGCGTTCGTCGTAGCGGTACTGGCTGCCGGCATAGGTGCGCAGCAGGTTGTCCATCACCTTGTTGCGCCGGGCGTCCTCTTCCAGGGGGCGGTTGAGCTGCTGGGTTTCATCCAGCAGGTTGCCCGCCGGGTCGAAGGCGAAGGTTTCGGCGCCCAGGCGGCTGTTGGCCTGCAACAAGCGCCCCAGGGGGTCGTACTGATACGCCAGCTGGCCACGGCGGCTATCGTGGATATCGGTCAACTGCCCCACCGTGTCGTATTCATACTGGCGCTTGAGCAGGGCGGTCTTGCCGTCATGGCTGCCGAGCCATTGCTCTTCGGGGAGCCCCGTCTTGCCCCAGCGCTGCATCTGCATGAGCTTGTTGCCCTGATGGCGCACCACTTCGCGGTGCAGATCATCACGCTCGTAGGCGAGCATCTCGTGCTGATCGAGGGTCATGCCCAGCAGGTGGCCGCTGCCGTAGGTCAGCCAGCTGACCTTGTGCCCGTCTGGGCGGATGGTTGCGGTGCGGCGGTTCAGCGCATCGTACTCATGGCGCCATACCGCCACCATCGGGTCGCCGGTCATCAGGTAGTGCTGATGTTCGCGGGTCAGGTTGCCGGCGTCATCGTAGAACCACTGCAGTTTGCTGACGGCATTGAGCGCCTGGATCAACTTGCCGTTGCCATCGTAGGCGAAGGTTTCGCTCTGCTGCTGATCGCCCTGGCTTGCGCAGCGCTCGACCAGGCGCCCCATGGCATCGAAGCGCAGGTCGATGCGGCGCTGGCCAACCTGGCTGCTCGCCAGCCGACCGCTGCTCGGGTCGTACTGGTAGCGGGTGGTCAGGCCATCGAAGCCGGTCTCTTCCAGGCGGCGCCCGGCCAGGTCGTAAACGAAGCTGGCGCGGCTCTCGTTCTGGTTCTCCAGGCTGACCAACCGGCCGAGCTTGTCCCAGCGGTAGCGCAGCTTGTGCTCCAGCGCATCGACACGCTCGGCGAGCATCCCGGCGCGGGTGTAGCTCCAGGTAGTGCAACGGTCCAGCGCATCGACATGGGCCAGCAACCGGCCTTCGGCATCGCGTTCGAAACGCTCCTCGGTCATGTCCGCATGGGTGACCTTGCTCAACTGCCCCGCCTTGTAGGCG
>NZ_JBDJLM010000143.1:0-6003 GCF_039673365.1 Pseudomonas sp. TWI923
CCCCCCAACTCTCTTGGGGGGGCCCGCCCCCACCCACCTTTTTCTTTTTGGGGGGTGTGGGGGGGTTTCCCCCGCGATGGCGTCAGTTGGCTTAACCGATGGTCATCAAGCTAGCGTTACCCCCCGCCGCAGCGGTGTTCACACTCACCGCCCGCTCGATCACCAGGCGTTCCAGGGCAATCTGGTGATCGCCGCTCGACAGCCCATGCACGCCAACGATCGCGCCAGCACGCTTGGCCACCTGCTCGCAGATGCCGCGCAGCTGGTCCGAGTGGCCGTGGTGGATCACCGCGTCGAAGGCCACGTCGTCGTTGTTCCAGTCGGCTACCAGCTTGATCTTCGCTTGCAGCTCCTTTGGCAGGCGGCCGCGCACGGTCTTGGCCGGCTCGCCGTCCTGGAACACCGCCGAGCTACCCACCGCCAGCACCGCCGCGAACTGCGCCAGCAGGTCGGCTTCGTTGTCGGCCAGGCACAGCACGTGCTCGCGTGGCAGCACGCTGTAGCTGTTGCGCTCGCCGGTCGGGCCAGGCAATACGCGGGTGATGCCGCTCTGCGATTGTTCGGCGAACTGCTCGCACAGCGCGGCCAGGTCGCTCAGCTGGCTGCCGGCCGCCCAGGTCTTGAGCGTGTTCAGCGGCTTGATCTGCTGGTCGCGCAGGGTGGTGTCGGCCGGGCTGCGGGCATCGTCGGCCTGGAAGTGGCGGGCGATGGCGTCGGCCGGGCGGGTCGACAGCAGGCGGTACAGGTACAGCGGGCCGCCGGCTTTCGGGCCGGTGCCGGACAGGCCTTCACCGCCGAATGGCTGCACGCCGACCACGGCACCGACGATGTTGCGGTTGACGTACATGTTGCCGGCATTGACGTTGCCCACCACCTTGGCGATGGTCTCGTCGATGCGGGTGTGCACGCCCAGGGTCAGGCCGTAGCCGGAGGCGTTGATCTGCTCGATCAGCTGGTCCAGGTCCTTGCGGTTGTAGCGCACCACGTGCAGTACCGGGCCGAAGATCTCGCGCTGCAGCTCGTCGAAGCTTTCCAGCTCGATCAGGGTCGGCATCACGAAGGTGCCGCGCTTGACCTCTTCACCTTCGGCGATGGCCACCTGGTACACGGTGCGGCCTTTGTCGCGCATGCCCTGGATGTGCTTCTCGATACCGGCCTTGGCTTCGGCGTCGATCACCGGGCCGATGTCCACGGACAGGCGCTCGGGGTTGCCCAGACGGCTTTCGGCCATGGCGCCCTTGAGCATCTCGATCACGCGGTCGGCGGAGTCTTCCTGCAGGCACAGCACGCGCAGGGCCGAGCAACGCTGGCCGGCGCTGTCGAACGCCGAGGACACCACATCGATCACCACCTGCTCGGTGAGGGCCGAGGAGTCGACGATCATGGCGTTCTGGCCGCCGGTTTCGGCGATCAGCGGGATCGGGCGGCCCTGGTTGTCCAGGCGGCCGGCGATGTTGCGTTGCAGCAGGCGGGCGACTTCGGTGGAGCCGGTGAACATCACGCCCTTGACGCGTTCGTCACCGACCAGGCCGGCACCGACGGTTTCGCCCTGGCCTGGCAGCAGTTGCAGCACGCCTTCGGGGATGCCGGCTTCCAGCAGCAGGCGCACGGCCTGGGCGGCGACCAGCGGGGTCTGTTCGGCGGGCTTGGCCAGTACCGGGTTGCCGGCGGCCAGCGCTGCTGCCACCTGGCCGGAGAAGATCGCCAGCGGGAAGTTCCACGGGCTGATGCACACCACCGGGCCCAGCGGGCGGCAGTTGTCGTTGCGCAAGTCGTTGCGTGCCTGCACCGCGTAGTAGCGCAGGAAGTCCACGGCTTCGCGCACTTCGGCGATGGCGTTGGCGAAGGTCTTGCCGGCTTCGCGCACCAGCAGGCCCATCAGCGGCTGGATGTCGGCTTCCATCAGGTCGGCGGCGCGTTCCAGGATCGCGGCACGCTCGGCCGGCGGGGTGGCCTGCCAGATCGGTGCGGCGTTCAGCGCGCACTGGATGGCGTTGTCGACGTCGGCAACGGTGGCTTCCTGCACGTGGCCGACCACATCACGGTGATCCGCTGGGTTGAGCACCGCCACGGCGGCTTGCTCGCTGGCGGCGCAGGCCAGCAGCGGGGCGGCTTTCCAGTCGTTGTGGGCGGTGGCCAGCAGGGCGCAGGACAGCGACGCCAGGCGGTGTTCGTTGGCCATGTCGATACCGGCCGAGTTGGCCCGCTCGCTGCCATAGAGCGCACGCGGCATCGGGATGCGCGGGTGCGGCAGGCCGATGCTGCCTTCCTGGGTGCCCATGCGCTCGATGCTGGCGACCGGGTCGGCGACCAGTTCCTGGATCGAGATCGAGTGGTCGGCGATGCGGTTGACGAACGAGGTGTTGGCGCCGTTTTCCAGCAGGCGGCGTACCAGGTAGGCCAGCAGGGTTTCGTGGGTGCCGACCGGTGCATACACGCGGCACGGACGGTTCAGCTTGCCTTCGGAGACCTTGCCTACAACCTGCTCGTACAGTGGCTCGCCCATGCCGTGCAGGCACTGGAACTCGTACTGGCCCGGGTAGTAGTTCTGCCCGGCGATGGTGTAGATGGCCGACAGGGTGTGGGCGTTGTGGGTGGCGAACTGCGGGTAGATGGCTTCCGGCACGGCCAGCAGTTTGCGGGCGCAGGCGACGTAGGAAACGTCGGTGTACACCTTGCGGGTGTAGACCGGGTAGCCTTCCAGGCCTTCGACCTGGGCGCGCTTGATCTCGCTGTCCCAGTACGCGCCTTTTACCAGGCGGATCATCAGGCGATGGCGGCTGCGCTTGGCCAGGTCGATGACGTAGTCGATCACATACGGGCAGCGCTTCTGGTAGGCCTGGATAACGAAGCCGATGCCGTTCCAGCCGGCCAGCGACGGCTCGAAGCACAGGCGCTCGAGCAGGTCCAGCGACAGCTCCAGGCGGTCGGCCTCTTCGGCGTCGATGTTCAGGCCGATGTCGTACTGCTTGGCCAGCAGGGTCAGCGACAGCAGGCGCGGGTACAGCTCGTTCATCACGCGCTCGTACTGGGCGCGGCTGTAGCGCGGGTGCAGGGCCGACAGCTTGATCGAGATGCCCGGGCCTTCATAGATGCCACGGCCATGGGACGCTTTGCCGATCGAATGGATCGCCTGCTCGTAGGAGGCCAGGTATTTCTGTGCATCGTGCTCGGTCAGCGCGGCTTCGCCGAGCATGTCATAGCTGTAGCGGAAGCCCTTGGCTTCGAACTTGCTGGCGTTGGCCAGTGCTTCGGCGATGGTTTCGCCGGTGACGAACTGCTCGCCCATCAGGCGCATGGCCATGTCGACGCCCTTGCGGATCATCGGCTCGCCGCTCTTGCCGATGATGCGGGTGAGCGAGGAGGTCAGGCCGGATTCGTTGTGGGTGCTGACCAGCTTGCCGGTCAGCAGCAGGCCCCAGGTGGCGGCGTTGACGAACAGCGACGGGCTGTTGCCCAGGTGCGGTTGCCAGTTGCCGGTGCTGATCTTGTCGCGGATCAGCGCGTCGCGGGTGCCTTTGTCGGGGATGCGCAGCAGGGCTTCGGCCAGGCACATCAGTGCCACGCCTTCCTGCGAGGACAGTGAGAACTCCTGCAGCAGGCCCTGGACGATGCCGGCACGCCCGCCAGCGCTCTTCTGGTTGCGCAGCTTGTCGGCCAGGCTGGCGGCCAGCTTGTTGGTGGCTTCGGCCTGGGCGGCCGGCAGGCGCGCCTGCTCCAGCAGCATCGGCACTACTTCCGGCTCAGGGCGGCGGTAGGCGGCGGTGATCGCCGAGCGCAGCACCGATTGCGGCAGGATGCTTTCGGCGAACTCCAGGAAGCACTGGTGGGCGTGGTCGGTCGGCGCTTCGCCGGCCTCGTCGCCAAGGTTGACGGCGTGGCCGTTGAGGTCGTTCAGGGTGGCGCCACCCTCGAGCTTCTCGAGATAGTTGAAGATCGCTTGCTTGATCAACCAGTGCGGCGTGCGGTCGATGGACTGCGCAGCTGCCTTGAGTCGCTCACGGGTCGGGTCGTCAAGTTTGACCCCAAGGGTGGTCGTCGCCATTTCTTATCCTCGTTATTGGCCACGGGTGTGACCTAAGCTGGAGGCAAGATTAGCCTGTAGGACAATTCGGGTGCAACCGGGTGCAACCCGAAATTTTCGGGGCAAAGGTGCAACTCGTCTGAAGGACGTTTCCGCACAGCGGAAAAGGTCTTTTTCGGTGTTTTTTGTTATGGAAAACGTTGTGTTTGCTCCGAAATGGAGCAAAAACACGGTTTTATCCGAAAATGCAGGATTGGGTGCAACTTGCAAATGAAAAGTGGTTGCACCTCGTTCATGTTGTTGCATAGGATGCGCCGCCTGGGTGCAACCGTCGTCATGCACGGCGGTCGCTGGAGATAAAAACAACGCCAGGGCACAACTCATGGGCAATCCTCTTACCATCACCTTCGTGGTGTACATCGCGGCAATGGTGCTGATCGGCTTCGCCGCCTATCGCTCCACCAAGAACCTTTCCGACTACATCCTCGGTGGCCGCAGCCTTGGTAGCGTGGTAACCGCGCTGTCCGCCGGCGCTTCCGACATGAGCGGCTGGTTGCTGATGGGCCTGCCGGGCGCCATCTACTTCGCCGGCCTCTCCGAAGCCTGGATCGCCATCGGCCTGACCGTCGGCGCCTACCTCAACTGGCTGTTCGTTGCCGGCCGTCTGCGGGTGCAGACCGAGCACAACGGTGATGCGCTGACCCTGCCGGACTACTTCTCGAGCCGCTTCGAAGACCAGAGTGGCGTGCTGCGGATCATCTCCGCCATCGTGATCCTGGTGTTCTTCACCATCTATTGCGCCTCGGGCATCGTCGCCGGCGCCCGCCTGTTCGAAAGCACCTTCGGCATGTCCTACGAAACCGCCCTGTGGGCCGGTGCCGCGGCCACCATCGCCTACACCTTCGTCGGTGGCTTCCTGGCGGTGAGCTGGACCGACACCGTGCAGGCCTCGCTGATGATCTTCGCGCTGATCCTCACGCCGATCATCGTGCTGATCTCCACCGGTGGCTTCGATACCACCTTCCTCGCCATCGAGGCGGTGGACCCGGCGCACTTCGACATGTTCAAGGGCGCTACCTTCATTGGCATCATCTCGCTGATGGGCTGGGGCCTGGGTTACTTCGGCCAGCCACACATCCTGGCGCGCTTCATGGCCGCCGATTCGGTGAAGTCGATCGCCAACGCCCGCCGCATCTCCATGACCTGGATGATCCTGTGCCTGGCCGGCACTTGTGCCGTGGGCTTCTTCGGCATCGCCTACTTCTCGGCGCACCCGGACCTCGCCGGCCCGGTCACCGAGAACCGTGAGCGCGTGTTCATCGAACTGGCCAAGATCCTGTTCAACCCATGGATCGCCGGTGTGCTGCTGTCGGCCATCCTGGCGGCGGTGATGAGCACCCTGAGCTGCCAGCTGCTGGTGTGCTCCAGCGCCCTGACCGAAGACTTCTACAAGAGCTTCCTGCGCAAGAACGCTTCGCAGCAGGAGCTGGTGTGGGTCGGCCGTCTGATGGTGCTGGCCGTTGCACTGATCGCCATCGCCATGGCTGCCAACCCTGAGAACCGTGTGCTGGGCCTGGTGGCCTACGCCTGGGCTGGCTTCGGTGCCGCCTTCGGTCCGGTGGTGCTGCTGTCGGTACTGTGGAAAGGCATGACCCGCAATGGTGCGCTGGCGGGCATCGTGGTCGGTGCGCTGACCGTGATCCTGTGGAAGCAGCTGGGTACCGATCTGTACGAGATCATCCCGGGCTTCCTGTTCGCCACCATCGCCATCGTCCTGGTGAGCAAGCTGGGCAGCCCGTCGAACAGCATGGTTTCGCGCTTTGAAACCGCTGATGCGCAGTATCACGCCGACAAGTAATACCTGCTGAATCGGCGTTGTCCCTATCGCGGGGCAAGCCCGCTCCCCCGCCGCCACGACCAGGGGGGGGGGGGCGGGGGGGGCCCCCGAGGCTGTTTGAGGCCGGCCCGGCCAGGGGAAA
>NZ_JBDJLM010000144.1:0-5418 GCF_039673365.1 Pseudomonas sp. TWI923
TCGAGTCGAACCAACAAGGCGTACAGCGATGAAACAACAGGAGTAACTGGCCCGAAACAGATGTGGGAGCTGGCTTGCCAGCGATGCGCCGCGCGGGCGGCGCTCGATCTGATAGGCGCTACAAAATCCACGACCAACACCTGTCGGCCCTCACGCAAGTACTTTGAAAGTGCTGAATTTAACGCAATAAAAAGGCTGCCCGAGGGCAGCCTTCTTTGAGTAGCCGGACAAATCAATCCCAGCTCAGAGCACCACCAGTCTGATACTCAATCACCCGAGTCTCAAAGAAGTTCTTCTCTTTCTTCAAGTCCATGATCTCGCTCATCCAAGGGAACGGGTTGGTAGTCCCCGGATACTCTTCCTTCAACCCAATCTGGGTCAAACGACGGTTAGCGATGAACTTGAGGTAATCCTCCATCATCGCCGCGTTCATCCCCAGCACGCCGCGCGGCATGGTGTCACGGGCATATTCGATCTCCAGCTGAGTCCCTTGCAGGATCATTTGGGTAGCCTCTTCCTTCATCGCCGCATCCCACAGGTGCGGGTTCTCGATCTTGATCTGGTTGATCACGTCGATGCCGAAGTTCAGGTGCATGGACTCGTCACGCAGGATGTACTGGAACTGCTCGGCAACGCCGGTCATCTTGTTGCGGCGGCCCATGGACAGGATCTGGGTGAAGCCGCAGTAGAAGAAGATGCCTTCCAGTACGCAGTAGTAGGCGATCAGGTTGCGCAGCAGCTCTTTGTCGGTCTCGACGGTGCCGGTGTTGAACTCCGGGTCCGAGATGGCGCGGGTGTACTTCAGACCCCAGGCCGCCTTCTTAGCGACCGACGGGATCTCGTGGTACATGTTGAAGATCTCGCCTTCATCCATGCCCAGCGACTCGATGCAGTACTGGTAGGCGTGGGTGTGGATCGCCTCTTCGAAGGCCTGGCGCAGGATGTACTGGCGGCACTCGGGGTTGGTGATCAGGCGGTACACGGCCAGGGCCAGGTTGTTGGCAACCAGGGAGTCGGCGGTGGAGAAGAAGCCGAGGTTGCGCATCACGATGCGGCGCTCGTCTTCGGTCAGGCCGTCCATGCTCTTCCACAGGGCGATGTCGGCGGTCATGTTGACCTCTTGCGGCATCCAGTGGTTGGCGCAGCCGTCGAGGTACTTCTGCCAGGCCCAGTCGTACTTGAACGGGACCAGCTGGTTGAGGTCGGCGCGGCAGTTGATCATGCGCTTTTCGTCAACGGCGACGCGGGCCGAGGAGCCTTCCAGCTCGGCCAGGCCTTCGGCGATGTCCAGGGCGTCCAGGGCAGCCTTGGCGCGTTTGACGGCGTCGGAGTCCGAGGCGGTGGCGGCGCGGGCTTCCAGGGCGGCGGCACCGCCGGCGCTGTCGAGCTTGTCCAGGGTGGCGGCTGCGGCGGCTTGTGCGCCGGTGTTGCCCTTGGCGGCTACTTCGCCGTCTTCTTTATCGAATTCGTCCCAGCTCAGCATGGTGAGTTCTCCTGCTTGAGGGCCATCTTGAGTATGGCCGGTGGATCTTGGTTGCGGTGCTTAGGCCCCGGATGGGGTACTGCAGTGCACGCAAATCTGAATGCCCTTTGAGGGGCTGGCCCGGGTATTGGCGCCCGGGCCTATTGTGTTTGGCTGTGGGGCAGGGGGCGGCAGTGCCGGCCTCTTCGCGGGTAAACCCGCTCCCACAGGGTTCCGTGTGGCTACACGAAAAAAGAGGCTTCCCGGGGGAAGCCTCAGCCAAGCCTTACTGGCAGGCTTCGCAATCCGGCTCGTCGATGGCGCAAGCCTTCGGTACCGGGGCTGGGCCCGCGGCCTGGACCGGGGCGCTGTCGCCACCGCTCGACACGGCGTTGAGCTTGCCGGTGTTGATGGTCGACTTCTCGGTGCTGGTCGCGGCCAGGGCACGGAGGTAGTAGGTGGTCTTCAGACCACGGTACCAGGCCATGCGGTAGGTCACGTCCAGCTTCTTGCCCGAGGCGCCGGCGATGTACAGGTTCAGCGACTGGGCCTGGTCGATCCACTTCTGGCGACGGGAGGCGGCATCGACGATCCACTTGGTCTCGACTTCGAACGCGGTGGCGTACAGGTCTTTGAGCTCTTGCGGGATACGCTCGATCTGCTGCACCGAACCGTCGTAGTACTTCAGGTCGTTGATCATCACCGAGTCCCACAGGTCGCGGGCTTTCAGGTCGCGCACCAGGTACGGGTTGATCACGGTGAACTCGCCCGACAGGTTCGATTTCACGTACAGGTTCTGGTAGGTCGGCTCGATGGACTGCGACACGCCGGTGATGTTGGCGATGGTCGCGGTCGGCGCGATGGCCATGATGTTCGAGTTACGGATACCTTTTTGTACGCGGGCACGGACCGGTGCCCAGTCCAGGCTTTCGGTCAGGTCGACGTCGATGTACTTCTGGCCACGGGCTTCGATCAGGATCTGTTGCGAATCCAGCGGCAGGATGCCTTTGGACCACAGCGAACCCTGGAAGGTCTCGTAGGCGCCGCGCTCGTCGGCCAGGTCGCAGGAGGCCTGGATCGCGTAGTAGCTGACCGCTTCCATCGACTTGTCGGCGAACTCGACGGCAGCGTCGGAGCCGTAGGCGATGTGCTGCAGGTACAGGGCGTCCTGGAAGCCCATGATGCCCAGGCCGACAGGGCGGTGCTTGAGGTTCGAGTTACGCGCCTGCGGTACCGAGTAGTAGTTGATGTCGATCACGTTGTCGAGCATGCGCACGGCGGTGTTCACGGTGCGTTGCAGCTTGGCGGTGTCCAGCTTGCCATCGACGATGTGGTTCGGCAGGTTGATCGAGCCCAGGTTGCAGACCGCGATCTCGTCCTTGTTGGTGTTCAGGGTGATCTCGGTGCACAGGTTCGAGCTGTGGACCACGCCCACGTGCTGCTGCGGGCTGCGCAGGTTGCACGGGTCCTTGAAGGTCAGCCACGGGTGGCCGGTCTCGAACAGCATCGACAGCATCTTGCGCCACAGGTCTTTGGCCTGGATGGTCTTGAACACCTTGATCTTGTTGTACTCGGTCAGGGCTTCGTAGTACTCGTAGCGCTCTTCGAAGGCCTTGCCGGTCAGGTCGTGCAGATCAGGTACTTCGCTTGGGGAGAACAGGGTCCACTTGCCGTCATCGAAGACGCGCTTCATGAACAGGTCAGGGATCCAGTTGGCGGTGTTCATGTCGTGGGTACGACGACGGTCATCACCGGTGTTCTTGCGCAGCTCGATGAATTCTTCGATGTCCAGGTGCCAGGTTTCCAGGTAGGCACACACGGCGCCTTTGCGCTTGCCACCCTGGTTCACGGCAACGGCGGTGTCGTTGACGACTTTAAGGAACGGCACGACGCCTTGCGACTTGCCGTTGGTGCCCTTGATGTACGAGCCCAGGGCGCGCACCGGGGTCCAGTCGTTGCCCAGGCCACCGGCGAATTTCGACAGCATGGCGTTGTCGTGGATCGCGTGGTAGATGCCCGACAGGTCGTCCGGCACGGTGGTCAGGTAGCAGCTGGAAAGCTGCGGGCGCAGGGTGCCGGCGTTGAACAGGGTTGGCGTGGACGCCATGTAGTCGAACGACGACAGCAGGTTGTAGAACTCGATCGCGCGGGCTTCTTTGTCTTTCTCTTCCAGCGCCAGGCCCATGGCCACACGCATGAAGAACACCTGCGGCAGCTCGAAGCGCACGCCATCCTTGTGGATGAAGTAGCGGTCGTACAGGGTCTGCAGGCCCAGGTAGGTGAACTGCTGGTCGCGCTCGTGGTTGATCGCCTTGCCCAGTTTTTCCAGGTCGAAGTCGGCCAGGGCCGGGTTGAGCAGTTCGAACTCGATACCTTTGGCCACGTAGGCTGGCAGGGCCTTGGCGTACAGGTCGGCCATCTCGTGGTGGGTGGCGCTGTCGGCCACGCCCAGGAAGCCCAGGCCTTCGGCGCGCAGGGTGTCCATCAGCAGGCGGGCGGTGACGAACGAGTAGTTCGGCTCACGCTCTACCAGGGTGCGGGAGGTCATCACCAGGGCGGTGTTGACGTCCTTGATGGCCACGCCGTCGTAGAGGTTCTTCAGGGTTTCGCGCTGGATCAGCTCGCCATCGACTTCGGCCAGGCCTTCGCAGGCTTCGCTGATGATGGTGTTCAGGCGCGCCATGTCCAGCGGCGCCAGGCTGCCGTCGGCCAGGGTGATGCGGATGCTTGGGTGCGGCTCGACCACGGCGCCGGTGTTGGCGCGGGTGGCGCGCTCTTTGGCGCGCTGGTCGCGGTAGATCACGTAGTCGCGGGCGACTTTCTGCTCGCCGGCGCGCATCAGGGCCAGTTCGACCTGGTCCTGGATTTCTTCGATGTGGATGGTGCCACCCGATGGCATGCGACGCTTGAACGTGGCGGTGACCTGCTCGGTCAGGCGCGCGACGGTGTCGTGGATGCGCGACGAAGCGGCAGCGGTGCCGCCTTCAACTGCGAGGAACGCCTTGGTGATGGCCACGGTGATCTTGTCGTCGGTGTAGGGGACGACAGTACCGTTACGCTTGATCACGCGCAGTTGGCCTGGGGCGGTGGCAGCCAGGTCCTGGTTGGACTCGGCCTGCGGCGCCAGAGCCTGCGGGTTCTCGCGAGTTGTGTCGGTTTGCATGGGTGGGTGTCTCCACAGTTTCTATAGTGTTCAGGCGCCTTTTGGGCGCCCACCGTTCCGTCCACTTGCCTGGTGGCCCAGGCGGGGATGCGCGTGAAGCACACGCATCCGTCCGCTCGGGCGTACCGACTTCGGGACAGACTCAGGAATAAAGGGCAATAACCTGCCGCTCCCTGGCCGAAGTCAAAGTTTTTGGGCGAACCCAAAATCTGTTGCTGATGGGGGCAGGCCTGGCCTGCAACACCCATGCCCGAACAAGGCCCTGAAAGGGCTTGCCTCGGTCGCCTCCGCAGGAGCGGTTTGGCTGCTGGAATCACGTTAAGTTCAGTAGGTGAAATTCGCTTGAATTTGCCTGTTGACTTGTGTGTGTGATTTTGCTCGAACCCCAACATCTAGTGGTTCGCTGCGATCGGGATACAAGATAATGCGGTCTGGGGGGCTTTGCAAGGCGAGCGCCTGTGGATAAGTTGTGAGTACTTTGTGTGTGATTCCTGGGTAGTCGCTGTAGGCCTTGTCCCAAGAGGTTTTCACGATTTTTCTGCGTCTCGCCGCCCCAGGGCAGTTTTTTGCGGGCGCGAACCCTATCACAAAAAATGCTTCAGCCAAGGGGTGTTTGAGGTGATTGGCAGGCGTGAGCCCGGAACGTAGTATCCGGGGGCGATGTTGCTCTTTGGTGAAAGGGAATCATCAGCACAATCAAGTTGTTGTGGTGCCTGTGCGGGCCCATCGCGGGGCAAGCCCGCTCCCACATCATGGCGTGAGCATCGTGGGAGCGGGCTTGCCCCGCGATGGC
>NZ_JBDJLM010000145.1:0-5280 GCF_039673365.1 Pseudomonas sp. TWI923
GGCTAAAGCCGCTCCAACAGGGTTTTGCATGTTCTCTGTGGGAGCGGCTTTAGCCGCGAAGAGGCCGGTACAAGCAACAACGATCAGACGGCGTTACGCGGCAACAGCAACCCCAGCGGCAGTCTCACCCGCGCCTCGATCCCGCCACCGGACCGGTTGCGCAACTCGACATTGCCACCATGCTGCGCGGCAATCCGCTTGACGATCGCCAGCCCCAGCCCGGTGCCCTTGCCACCGCGTGCCCGGTCGCCACGGATGAACGGGTTGAAGATGGTCTCCAGCTCCGATTCATCGATGCCCGTACCACGGTCCAGCACACTGAGCACCACATAAGGCGCGCTCTGGTCACCCGACACATAGGCCGCCACCTCCACGCCCTTGCCGGCGTGGTGCAGGGCGTTGCCGATCAGGTTGCCGAGCATGCGCTTGAGCGACACACGGCGCAGCGCAAACGGCGGGATCGGCTCCAGGCACAGGCGCACGCGCTCCTTGGGCTGGTTGTACGGCGCCACCACTTCACGGATCAGCTCGTTGAAGTCTACCTCCTCCACCGGCTCGTCGCGCCCGTCACGGATGAACGCCAGGAACTGGTCGAGGATCGCATCCATGTCTTCGATGTCGCGGACCATGTCGTCGCTGAGGTCACTGTCGTTGCCCATCAGCGACAACGACAGGCGCAGCCGGGTCAAGGGCGTGCGCAAGTCATGAGACACACCGGCCAGCATCAACTCGCGCTCACGCCCAGCCTGTTCGACGTCCTCGGCCATCTGGTTGAACGCCTTGTACACCTCGGTCATCTCGCTGGGGGTGTCGCTGACCGGCAGGCGCACGCTGCGCCCCTGGCCCAGTTGGCGGGCGGCGAACACCAGGCGCTTGAGCGGCTGGTTGAGCTGGCGCACGAAGATCCACGCCGAAGCGGTGGACAACAGGCCAATGGCCAGGAACCAGCCCAGCACGTTCCAGATCTTCTGCCCGCGCAACGGGTGCGGGTACAGCGGCACCTTGAGCCAGCCCGGGCCCAGGCTCGGCGCATTCACCCACAGCGCCGGTGGCGCGTGGATACGCAGGCGCACCTCGGTGTCATCACCCAGTTCGGCCTGCATCTGGCGCTGGTAGATCTCGCTGTACGGCCAGTGCTGCTCGCCTTCCGGCACGCCGGAGCCGGTGACCCGGATCAGCCCGGCAGCCTCGGCGATCTTGTCACGGTTCTCTTCATCCGCCGCCCAGTAGGCGCGCAACGTCAGGGCCACGCCATGGCTGTACTGGCGATCGACCAGCACGTCCTCGTTCATCAGCAGGTACACCAAGGTCAGCGCCTTGGAGAACAGCACGACGATCAGCACCAGCCACAGGGTGCGGGCGAAGAAACTTTGCGGGAACCAGAGAGGGGTTTTCATCGATCACTACTAATCAGCAAGGGCAACGTGGAAAAGCCGCACGCCACAGACGAAAACAGGGCGGCTCCTGCGAGCCGCCCTGCACCGTCGCAACGAGCCGGCTGGCTCATTTGCCGGCGTTTCCGTCCGGCACGAAGACGTAGCCCACGCCCCACACGGTCTGGATGTAACGCGGCTTGGACGGGTCGGGTTCGATCATCCGGCGCAGGCGCGAGATCTGCACGTCGATGGAGCGCTCCAGCGCATCCCATTCGCGGCCACGGGCCAGGTTCATCAGTTTGTCGCGGGTCAACGGCTCGCGGGCATGCATCACCAGGGCCTTGAGCACGGCGAATTCGCCGGTGGTAAGCATGTGCGTTTCGTCGCCACGCTTGAGTTCGCGGGTGGCCAGCGACAGCTCGTAGTCACCGAAGGTGACGGTCTCTTCCTCGCTGCCCGGCGCGCCCGGCACCGTCGGCGACTGGCGACGCAGCACGGCCTTGACCCGGGCCACCAGCTCGTCGGGGTTGAAGGGCTTGGCCAGGTAGTCGTCGGCGCCCAGCTCCAGCCCTTTGATACGGCTGAGCTCGTCGCCCTTGGCGGTGAGCATGATGATCGGGATCTGGTTGTTCGACGCGCGCAGGCGCTTGCACGCGGACAGGCCGTCCTCGCCCGGCAGCATCAGGTCGAGCACCACCAGGTTGAACACCTCACGGGCCAGCAGGCGGTCCATCTGTTCGACGTTGGGCACGGTGCGCACACGGAAGCCCTTGCTGGTGAAAAAACGGTCCAGCAGGCTGCTCAAGCCTGGGTCGTCGTCGACGATGAGAATCTTGTCGCCATCTGCGGCGTTTGCGGTGCTGGTCATGAATTGCTCCTCTGAGATCGCCGCGCATTATGGCGTAGCCATTGCAGCGCGTGCCGTGTGCATTGTTAGCAGATTTTTCCCATGGTGCCACTTCCAGGCCGCGGCCCATGGCCCGGCGCCATCACCGCAAGCCCGGCACGATGGGTATAATGCGCGCCTTTCACCCAGCGCCGCCGGGCCTGAACAGCCACCCGCGGCCTTGCATTCACTATTTGTCAGGTGGTTCTCATGGACAGCATCAACAGCCGTATCGCCGAGGAACTGGGCGTGCGCCCACAACAGGTCGAAGCGGCCGTGGGCCTGTTGGACGAAGGCTCGACCGTGCCCTTCATCGCCCGTTACCGCAAGGAAGTGACCGGCAGCCTGGACGACACCCAGCTGCGCCACCTGGAAGAGCGCCTGCGCTACCTGCGCGAACTCGACGACCGGCGCGCCAGCATCCTCGCCAGCATCGAGGAGCAGGGCAAGCTGACCCCGGAACTGGCCCGCGAAATCAAGCTCGCCGACACCAAGACCCGCCTCGAAGACCTTTACCTTCCCTACAAGCAGAAGCGTCGCACCAAGGGCCAGATCGCCCTGGAAGCCGGCCTCGGCGAGCTGGCCGACGGCCTGTTCAACGACCCGCAACTGAATCCGGAAAGCGAAGCGGCGCGCTTCGTCGACGCCGAAAAAGGCCTGGCCGACGTCAAGGCAGCGCTAGAAGGCGCCAAGTACATCCTCATGGAGCGCTTCGCCGAAGACGCCGCCCTGCTGGAAAAACTGCGCAACTTCCTCAAGCAGGAAGCCGTGCTCAGCGCCCGCCTGGTGGCCGGCAAGGAAGAGGAAGGCGCCAAGTTCCGCGATTACTTCGCCCATGACGAACTGCTGCGCACCGCCCCGTCGCACCGAGCCCTGGCGATCTTCCGCGGGCGCAACGAGGGCGTGCTGAGCGCCTCGCTGAAAGTCGGCGAAGAGCTGCCCGGCACCCTGCACCCGTGCGAAGTGATGATCGCCAGCCACGTCGGCATCGAAAACCGCAACCGCCCGGCCGACAAGTGGCTGGGCGAAGTGGTGCGCTGGACCTGGAAGGTCAAGCTCTACACCCACCTGGAAACCGACCTGTTCGGCGAGCTGCGCGACAACGCCGAAGGCGAGGCGATCAACGTGTTCGCCCACAACCTGCACGACCTGCTGCTGGCCGCCCCGGCCGGCCCGCGCGCCACCCTGGGCTTCGACCCGGGCCTGCGCACCGGCTGCAAGATCGCCGTGGTCGATGCCACCGGCAAGCTGCTGGACTACACCACGGTGTACCCGCACGCGCCGAAGAACGACTGGGACCGCACTATCTCGATCATGGCCGCCCTGTGCGCCAAGCACTCGGTGGAGCTGATCGCCATCGGCAACGGCACCGCCAGCCGCGAAAGCGACAAGCTGGTGGCCGAGCTGGTTAAGAAATACCCAGCCCTGAAGATCACCAAGATCATGGTCTCCGAAGCCGGCGCCTCGGTGTACTCGGCCTCGGAACTGGCCGCCCGGGAGTTCCCGGATCTGGACGTATCGATCCGTGGCGCCGTGTCGATCGCCCGCCGCCTGCAGGACCCGCTGGCGGAACTGGTGAAGATCGACCCGAAATCCATCGGCGTCGGCCAATACCAGCACGACGTGTCGCAGGTGAAACTGGCCCGTGGCCTGGACGCCGTGGTCGAGGACTGCGTGAACGCCGTGGGCGTGGACGTCAACACCGCTTCGGTGGCCTTGCTGACGCGCATCTCCGGCCTCAATGCGACGCTTGCGCAGAACATCGTTTCCCACCGCGACGCCAACGGCCCGTTCGCCACCCGCGCCGCACTGAAAAAGGTCAGCCGCCTCGGTGAAAAGACCTTCGAACAGGCCGCCGGCTTCCTGCGTGTGATGAATGGCGACAACCCGCTGGATGCCTCCGCCGTGCACCCCGAGGCCTACCCGCTGGTGCAGCGCATCGCCGCCGGCACCGAGCGCGACATCCGCTCGCTGATCGGCGACAGCGGCTTCCTCAAGCGCCTGGACCCGAAGCAGTTCACCGACGAAACCTTCGGCCTGCCGACCGTCACCGACATCCTGCAGGAGCTGGACAAGCCCGGCCGCGACCCACGCCCCGAGTTCAAGACCGCCACCTTCCAGGACGGCGTCGAGGACCTCAAGGACCTGGAGCCGGGCATGATCCTCGAAGGCGTGGTGACCAACGTCACCAACTTTGGTGCCTTCGTCGACATCGGCGTGCACCAGGACGGCCTGGTGCACATCTCGGCGCTGTCCGAGAAGTTCATCAAGGACCCGCGTGAAGCCGTCAAGGCCGGCGACGTGGTCAAGGTCAAGGTGATGGAAGTGGACATCCCGCGCAAGCGGGTCGGCCTGTCCATGCGCATGAGCGACACCCCGGGCGAGAAGGTCGAGGGCAACCGTGGCGGTAACCGTGGCGGCAATGGCGGCAACCGCCAGCAGCAGGCACCGCGCCCGCGTGAAACCACCACCGCCGCGCCGGCCAACAACGCCATGGCCTCGCTGTTCGCCAACGCCAAGCAGTTGAAGAAGAAGTGATGGACGTCCCGAAAGAGTACGTCGAAAGCGCCTTCAGCCAGCTGCTGGGCTGCCGCCTGCAACGCCTCGACACCGGCGTTGCCGAGGTAGCCCTGGCGCTCGAACCGCAATTGCGCAACCGTGGCCAGAAGCTGCACGGCGGGGCGATCTTCAGCCTGGTCGATATCGCCATGGGCCTGGCCTGTTCGGCCAGCCATGGTTTCGACCAGCAGAGCGTGACCATCGAGTGCAAGATCAACTACATGCGCGCCGTCAGCGAGGGTGAGGTGCTGTGCACCGCCCGCGTGCTGCATGCCGGGCGGCGCACGCTGGTGGTCGACGCCGACGTGCTCCAGGGCGACAAGTTGGTGGCCAAGGCGCAGGGAACCTTCGCGGTTCTCTAGCTGACACCGACCTATCTGCGGTATTTTTGCCGGCAATAGCTGTTGGGGCTGCTCTGCAGCCCATCGCCGGCAAGCCGGCTCCCACAGGGTCTTGTGG
>NZ_JBDJLM010000146.1:0-5271 GCF_039673365.1 Pseudomonas sp. TWI923
GGGGGCGGCGGGGGCGGGGGGCTGTGTTGCTCTGGGGCTAAGACCGTATCGGGGGCCCCCCCCGCTCCCCGGGTGGGTCGTGGGAGCGGGCTTGCCCCGCGATGGGCTCAACGCTTGTTCAAACCCTTGGCCAACCTGTCCCCACCCAACTGAATCACCGCCACCAGCGCCACCAGCATGACGATCACCGTCAGCATGATCTGGCTGTCGAAGCGCTGATAGCCATAGCGGTAGGCGATATCCCCCAGCCCCCCCGCACCGATCGCCCCGGCCATGGCCGACGAGTTGATCAGCGTCACCAGGGTGATGGTGAAACCGCCGACGATCCCCGGCAGCGCCTCGGGCAGCAGCACATGCCAGACGATGTGCCAGCGCCGGCAGCCCATGGCCTGGGCCGCTTCGATCAGGCCATGGTCGACCTCGCGCAAGCTCACCTCGGCAATCCGTGCGAAGAACGGCGTGGCGGCGATGGTCAGCGGCACCACGGCCGCCCACACGCCGTAGGTGGTGCCCACCACCAGGCGGGTGAAGGGGATCAGCGCGACCATCAGGATCAGGAACGGGATCGAGCGGAACAGGTTGACGATGGCGCCCAGCACCCGGTTGAGCGCCGGCGCCTCGAAGATCCCGCCCTTGTCGCTGGTGACCAGCAGCACCGCCATCGGCACCCCCACAAGCAGCGCCACCAGCGAGGACACGCCGACCATCAGCAGGGTATCGAGCAAGCCTTGCAGCAGGCGATCAATCCACATGGCCCAGTACCTCCACATCCGCAGCCCAGCGGCGGGCGCGTTCGAGCAATTGATGAGTGTCCAGCGCTGAGCCGCGCACGGCCAGGATCAACTGGCCCAGGGCATGCTCGCCGATGGTTTCGACGCCGCCCTGGAGCAGGCGCACGCGGCCACCCAGGTCGCTGAACAG
Organism: Pseudomonas sp. TWI923; assembly: GCF_039673365.1. Lineage (NCBI taxonomy): Bacteria > Pseudomonadati > Pseudomonadota > Gammaproteobacteria > Pseudomonadales > Pseudomonadaceae > Pseudomonas > Pseudomonas sp. TWI923. The sequence continues at coordinate 922 of NZ_JBDJLM010000146.1, forward strand.
CGTGCTCAGCTCCGGTTCGCCGACCAGCTGCAGGCGCAGCACCACGGCTGCATCGCGGCTGGCCGGGTTGGCCCGCAGGCTGGCCTGCAAGGCGGCGGGCAGGCGCGTCTGCAAGGGCGCGAGCAAGGTGCGGGTGACCTCGTGGCGCGGCGCACCGAACACCTGCCACACCTCGCCCTGCTCAACCACTTCGCCGCGCTCGAGCACCACCACGCGCTGGCAGATATCGCGGATCACCGCCATCTCATGGGTGATCAGCACCACGGTCAGGCCCAGCCGCTGGTTGATGTCGCGCAGCAGCTCGAGGATCGATGCGGTGGTTTCCGGGTCGAGCGCCGAGGTGGCCTCGTCGCACAGCAGGATCTCGGGGTCGTGCACCAGCGCCCGGGCGATGCCGACCCGCTGCTTCTGCCCGCCGGACAGCTGCGCCGGGTAGACGTGGTGTTTTTCCGCCAGCCCCACCAGCTCCAGCAGCTCACGCACCTTGCGCTGGCGCTCGGGCTTGCTCACGCCGGCTACCTTCAACGGCAGCTCGACGTTCTGCCACACGGTCTTGGCCGACATCAGGTTGAAGTGCTGGAAGATCATGCCGATGCGTCGGCGCAGGGCCACCAGGCGGTCTTCGTCGAACGGCGCGATGTCCACCTGGTCGATCAGCACCCGGCCCTGGCTTGGCTGCTCCAGGCGGTTGATGGTGCGCAGCAGCGACGACTTGCCGGCGCCGCTGCGGCCGATGATGCCGAAGATCTCGCCACGGCGGATGTTCAGGTCGATGCCTTGCAGCGCCGGTTGCGCCTGGCCCGGGTAGCTCTTGCCCAGGCCGATGAAGCGCACATGGGCCTGGTTCACCTCCGGGCGCAGCACTTGTTCAGGTGCCTTGAGCGGCACTGGCTGCGTGGGAAGCGCCCTGAGGGCGCTGGCCTGGCTCATGTCAGCCTTCCCAGCCGGCCTGGTACAGCTTGCCATGGGCCTTGTCCAGGGCTGCGCGCACGGCGGGCGAGTGCTGATAGATGTCGACGAACTTGGCCAGGCGCGGGTCGTTCTTCTCCTGCGGGCGGATGACGAACTGGATCACGTATTCCTTGTTTTCCAGGCCGTCGAACAGCAGCGCCGAGGTGGCGTCGAAGGTGTTGGCCAGGCGGATGTAGGCCGGGTAGCCCTGCACCAGGTCGGCGTCGTCATAGGCGCGCACCAGCTGCACGGCCTCGACCTGGAGAATCTTGATCTTCTTCGGGTTGGCGATGATGTCGTCTTCGGTGGCCTTGTAGCCCACGCCCGGCTTGAGGGTGATCAGCCCGGCCTTGGCCAGCAACTGCAGGCCGCGCCCGCTGTTGATCGGGTCGTTGGCGATGGCCACGCTGGCGCCTTCGGGCAGTTCGGCGAAGCTTTTGTACTTTTTCGAGTACAGGCCGACGTTGTTGATGATCCCCGGCGCGTAGGGCACCAGGTTGAAGCCAGCGGCGGCCTTGGCGTTTTCCAGGAAGGGGATGTGCTGGAAGTAGTTCACGTCGATGTCGCCGCTGTTGAGGCTGACATTGGGCGCGATCCAGTCGCTGAACTCGATCAGCTTCACTTCCAGGCCTTGTTTGTGGGCTTCTGCCACCGCCGCTTCCAGCGGGATGGCGAAGGCGGCGGTGGTGCCGATCTTCAGTGGCTCGGCGGCGAAGGCGGCGGCGGACAGGCCGAGGCCCAGGGCGATGGCCGCGACGGGCCGGAACAGTTTCTCAAGCATGGTGCAGGGCTCCAGTCGGGGCAGAGGTGTGGGTGTTGCGGTAGGTGGATCCGGGGTGGTCGGCGGGCAGGTGCGGGTGGTCGCTGGCGAACAGCTTCTCGCGCAGGGTGCCTTCGGCGTACGCGGTCTTGTAGCGGCCACGGCGCTGCAGTTCGGGTACTACCAGGTCGATGAAGGCCTCGAAGCTTTCCGGGGTGACGGTGCGGGTCAGGTTGAAACCGTCCAGGCCGGTGTCGTCGAGCCAGCCGATCAGTTGCTCGGCGACCTGTTCGGGGTTGCCGACCAGGGTGACGTAGCGCCCGCCCAGGGCGTGCTGCTCCAGCAGGCGGCGGCGGGTCCAGGCGCTGTCCTGCAGCTGGCGGGTGGCGGACTGGATGGCATTGCCCTTGGCGAAGCCGATCGGCTCGTCCAGCCCGTAGCGCGAGAAGTCGATACCGGTGGAGCTGGCGAAGTGCGCCACGCCGGCCTCGGGGCTGGCGTAGTGCAGGTACTCGGCGTGCAGGGCGCGGGCTTCGTCCTCGGTTGCGGCGACGATCACACTGATGCCCATGAACACCTTGACCGCCTGCGGGTCGCGACCCGCGGCTTGCGCCGCTGCACGCACCTTGTCGACCTGGGCGCGGGTGGCGGCCTTGTCCTGGCCGCTGATGAACACGCACTCGGCATGGTTGCCGGCAAAGGCCAGGCCACGCGCCGAACTGCCGGCCTGGAACAGCACCGGGGTGCGCTGCGGCGAGGGTTCGCACAAGTGGTAGCCCTCGACGTCGTAGAACTCACCGTGGTGGCTGACCTTGTGCACCTTGTCCGGGCGCGCATACACACGCTGCGCGCGGTCGGCGACCACGGCATCGTCGTCCCAGCTGCCTTCGAGCAGTTTGTACAGCACCTGCAGGTACTCGTCGGCCTGGTCGTAGCGGCGGTCGTGCTCGGGTTGCTGTTCCAGCCCCATGGCCCGGGCGGCGCTGTCGAGGTAGCCGGTGACGATGTTCCAGCCGACCCGGCCGTTGCTCAGGTGGTCGAGGGTGGAGAGGCGCCGGGCGAACAGGTAGGGCGCCTCGTAGGTGAGGTTGGCGGTAAGGCCGAAGCCCAGGTGCCTGGTTGCCGCAGCCATGGCCGAGACCAGCAGCAGCGGGTCGTTGACCGGCAGCTGGATCGACTCCTTGAGTGTCACGTCCAGCGACTGGCCGTACACGTCGTAGGTGCCGACGATATCGGCGATGAACAGCCCGTCGAACAGCCCGCGCTCCAGCAGGCGGGCCAGGTTGGTCCAGTAGTCGAGGGTCTTGTACTGGGTCGAGGTGTCCCGCGGGTGGGTCCACAGACCGTGGTTGATGTGCCCGATGCAGTTCATGTTGAACGCGTTGAGCAGGATCTGCTTGGCCATCAGATGGTCCCCCGACGCGGCGGCTTCTCGTCGTTGAGGTAGAAGTTACCGATGGCGTGGTACTTCCAGCGCACCGGGTCGTGCAGGGTGTGCACCCGTGCGTTGCGCCAGTGGCGATCGAGGTTGTGCTCGGCCAGGGTGGCCTGGCTGCCGGCCAGTTCGAACAGGGTGGTGCCGGCGGCCAGCGAGATTTCGGTGCTGATCGCCCGCGCCTCGGCCACGGCAATCGAGGCTGCGGCGAGGGTGTCGGCGGTGCTGTCGGCCTGGGCGATGTCGAGGATTTCGCCGGCGCGCTCCAGCAGCGCTTCGGCGGCGTGCAGGCGGATCGCCAGGTGGCCGAAGCTCTTCAGCGTCAGTGGGTCGTCGCTGGCCTTGTCGACGCCCGAGTCGACCCATGGGCGGCTACGGGTGCGCACGAAGTGCAGGGCGTCCTCGAAGGCGGCGCGGGCAATGCCGGTGTCGATGGCCGCGTGGAGGATCTGTGCCAGCGGGCCGACCGTGGTCGGGCGCTCGAAGGCGCTGCCGAACGGCACCACGTCTTCAGCGCGTACCGGTACGTTGTCGAACACCACCGAGCCGCTACCGGTGGTGCGTTGGCCGAAGCCGCTCCAGTCGTCGATCACTTCGATGCCCTGGCTGTCGGCGGGCACGAACGCCAGGTGCTGCAGGTCCTGTTCGTCGATCACCAGCGTCGGGATGCGTTGCGCATAAATGGCGCCGGTGCAGTAGAACTTGCGGCCGTTGATGCGGTAATGCTCGCCATCGCGGGTCAGGCGCGTGGTGCGTTCGTGGGCGTTCTTGGTGCCGATTTCGGCCAGGGCATTGCCGAAGCGCCGGCCAGCGAGCACTTCGGCATAAAGCCGTTTCTGTTGCTCCGGGGTGCCGTTCACCCGCAGCACTTCCAGGGCGTAGAAGTGGTTCTGCGGGATCTGCCCGATCGAGGCGTCGGCCTGGGCGATGCGCGCCACGACCTTGGCCAGGGTGGCACTGGACACGCCGGCGCCGCCAAAGGCCTTGGGCACGCTGATGCCCCATAGGCCGGTGTGCACGAAGCGTTCGAGTTCGGCGTGGGGCAGGCGGCGTTCGCGGTCGCGCACGGCGCTGTCCTGGCGCAGGTGGTGGGCGAGTTCTTCGGCGACGGCCAGGGCCTGGGCGTCGCTGGTGATCAGGGATGCGGTCATGGTGCTCTCCGAAGGCCTCATCGCGGGGCAAGCCCGCTCCCACGGTTCCGACG
>NZ_JBDJLM010000147.1:0-4952 GCF_039673365.1 Pseudomonas sp. TWI923
GAGCAGCCCCGGCGATTTCTGCTTTCACGCTGAAATCCTGGGGCCGCGCTGCAGCCCTTTCGCGACACAAGGCCGCTCCTACAGGGGCGTGCAAGCCGTTAGTTGATCGCCGGGGGCTGTGCCCGAGCTAAAGCCTTTACGGCTTCAGCAGCCGCTCCCGGCAAGCCTCGAGAATTTCATCCGCCAACGGCGAATCATCCGGGCAGGCGCGGGACAGCGTGATGGCACCCACCAAGGTGGCAATCACGCTCAAGCGCCGGGCACGCTGAGCCTTCTCATCGGCAGTATCAATTGGCCCGCCGGCCGCCTGCAGCGTCTGCAGCAACTGCTCCAGCCCTTGGGCAAACACCGCCTTGACGGCCTCGGGCTGGCGCGCCGCATCATTGCTCAGCGCCGCCAGGGTGCAGCCTTGCGCCGGATTGTCGCGGTGCTCCCTGGACAGGTACTGGCCCAGGTAGTCCGCCAGATCGACCCCTTCGCTGCGCGCCGCGCTGCTGGCCAGGCCACACGCCGCGGCCTCGGCCATCAGGTCGGCCTTGGAGCCGAAGTGCTTGTAGAACCCGCCATGGGTAAAACCGGCAGCGGCCATCAGGTCGGCCACACCGACCCCGTCATACCCCCGCTCGCGAAACAGCGAGGAGGCTGTTTCGACAATGTGAGCGCGGTTGGCTTGGGCTTGTGCCTTGCTGACTTTCATGGCGGGCGACTCCTGCACCGGGGTGGTGGTGCTCATCATACATTGATGACGCTCATCATCAAAACGTTGACATGATTAGATTGTGATCGTAATCATAAAGGCAGACACACCCAACCTTGAGGATCTACCCATGAGTGCCTTGCCTACCGTTCTTGTCACCGGCGCTTCCAGCGGCATCGGTGCCACCTATGCCGAACGCTTCGCCCAGCGCGGCCACGACCTGGTACTGGTCGCCCGCGATCAGGCCCGGCTGGAGGCCCTGGCCGATCGCCTGCATGAGCAATTTGCCGTCGCGGTCGAGGTGCTGGTCGCCGACCTGACGCAGGAAGCTGCCTTGGCCAAGGTCGAAGCCCGTTTGCGTGAAGACGGACGCATCGGTGTGCTGATCAACAACGCAGGCCAAGGCCAGTCGGGCGGTTTCCTCGGGCAGAACGGCGAAAGCCTCGAACGCCTGATCGGCCTCAACGTCACCGCCGTCACCCGCCTGGCGGCTGCCATCGCCCCGCGTCTGGCCGAGCAGGGCAGTGGTGCGATCGTCAACATCGGTTCGGTGGTGGGGCTGGCACCGGAGCTGGGCATGACGGTGTATGGCGCTACCAAGGCCTTTGTTCAGTTCCTGTCCCAGGGGCTGGCGCTGGAACTGGGGCCAAAGGGTGTTTATGTGCAGGCCGTGCTGCCGGCAGCGACCCGTACCGAAATCTGGTCACGCTCCGGGCTGGACATCGATTCGCTGCCTGAAGTGATGGAGGTACAAGATCTGGTCGATGCCGCACTGGTGGGCTATGACCGGCGCGAGGCGATCACCATTCCGCCGTTGCAGCACGCCGAGCGTTGGGCGGCGCTGGACGGTGCGCGGCAGATGCTGATGGGGGATTTGCGCCAGTCCCAGGTGGCTGAGCGTTATCGCGCCGTGTAGCGGGCCAGGTTCACAGCCCCTCGCCAAGGTACAGCCGGTGTGCCTCGCCAATCCGTTAACTGGCTGTGGCAGGCACACCCGCTTCCCTGGCAAAGCGTGGCCACTGTGCGATCACTAGCTTTCATCCTTGTGGGGGTTCTGGCCACCAATGAGCGAGGGCTTTCCAATCGGGTTTTTGCCGGTGTGTTCAGGCGCCGGCTGGGTTGCCCGTGTAACTGTCGCTCGCTGCCTTTGCTTGCCCTGCATTTTCGCCAGCTGCAAGGGGCTGCTTCTGACTTCCTCGATCAGGCTGGCGAGGCGCTCCAACTCCCCAAGCACCCGCAGCACGGCGATTACATTGACCAAGGTGCCTTTGCCGGCCGTGAGCTTGCGGTAGGTCTCCCGAGAGATCCCGGCTTCATGGGCAACGATGTCCTGGCCGATATTACGCTTCAAGCGGATCGCTTCAATGCGCTGGCCGATCTCACGGGCGATGGCGTCGTCGGTCATTGATGTGGCTTTCATAACGCCTGGAATCCTATGTTTAAAAGGCCGTTATCGATCTCTTTGCCCAGAATCTCAGGCGTTGAAAAGCGATTTTTGAAGGTGGCTCTGATGTTTTATAAAGCCTGCATAAGTAGGCGTTATGCGGTTTTTACTGCTTTTGAGCCAAGTATTTTAGGCGTTAGTGTTAGAGGGTTGGCGGGGCGGTTTCGCTGCCTTCCTCTACGGCAATTGGTTTCGTGGAGTACGGTTTATCGACGCGGGCGTCCCGCAGTGGCCAAGCCTGCCAACACCTTTTCCAGCTTCACCACCGCGGCCTTCATCTCGGCGGTTGTTTGAGCGGCAAACCCCATCAGCAAGCCAACATCGTTCCTCGGCATCGCATACAGGCCACCCAGCCCGAGCAGGTCGATCCCCACCCCGCGCGCGGCCCTGACCACGGCGTCTTCAGGCAAGGCCTGGACGAAATGGCAGGGCATCTGCAGCCCCCCGGCCGGGATCTGCGGCACGAGAAATGCCGCCAGGTGCCGCTGAATGAGATCCGCCAGTACATCGCGCCGCTCGGCGTAGAGCCCACGCATGGCCCGCACATGGGCGTTGAAGTGGCCGCCCTCCATGAACCTGGCCAGGGTCAGCTGGGCGATAGAGGCGTTATGCCCGTCCTGCAGGGTTCGGGCGGCGGTCATCGGCGCGACGAGTTTGGGCGGCAGCAGCAGGTAGCCGATGCGCAGCCCGGCGAACAGCGATTTGGTGAAGGTGCCGATGTACAGCGTGCGGTCATGCGGGTCCAGGCCCTGCACGCAGGCGGTGGGGCGGCCGGCGTAGTGGAATTCGCTGTCGTAGTCGTCCTCGATGATCCAGGCCTGTTGCTGGCGCGCCCATTCGATCGCCAGCAGGCGCCGGTCCAGCGACAGGGTCGCGCCGGTCGGGTATTGGTGGGAGGGGGTGAGGAACAGCGCCCGAGCGTCCGACGCGAGCCGGGCCATCGCGTCCACCTGCAGGCCGTGCTCATCCACGGGTACTGGTACGCCTGCCAGGCCTGCCGCAGTGATGGCCTTGCGGGTGCCCTGGTACAGCGGGTCCTCGACCAGCACTTTGTCGTCGGCGTCCATCAGCACCTGGGCGCACAACCCGAGTGCCTGCTGCGAACTGGTGAGGATCAGGATGCGCTCGGCGGATGCCTGGGCGCCGCGCTCCAGGTTGAGGTAATCGGCGATTGCCTTGCGCAGCGGCGCCATGCCCTGCGGCTCGCTGTGTTCCAGCGCCCGCGTGCCGTATTCCTTGTACACCTGCCGCTCCAGCTTCTCCCAGATGGCCAGGGGGAAGTGCCGGGTTTCGGCCACGCCGGGGGCGAAGGGGCGAGGGGACTGGAAGTTGTGCACGCCACCGCTGTGCAGAATCGCCGTGCCTCGGCAACTCAACTGCACAGGGGCTTCGCTGTGTGCCGGCCGCTGGCGCTTGCGTAGCGGCAGACACCGGGTCCGTTGCGACACGAAGCTGCCGCTGCCTACGCGCCGCTCGATGAAGCCTTCGGCGTGTAGCTGGCTGTAGGCCGATTCCACGGTATCCCGCGATACGCCCAGGGACTGGGCCAGCGGGCGCGAGGCGGGCAGCGCCTTGCCTACCGGCAGTGCGCCGTCGAGGATCAACTGGCGGATCGCCCGCTGGATGCGCACATGCAAGGCCAGCGCGTTGTGGGCGGGGTCGTTGATCCAGGCTTTTACCGATTCCAGTTGTGCGTGTTTAAACATTGGCCTGATTCCCTGGCTGATGGTTCTGATTTAGGGCTGCTAATGCTGGGGCCGCTTCGCAGCCCTTTCGCGACACAAGGCCGCTCCTACAGGCGACCGCGAACCCCTGTAGGAGCGGCCTTGTGTCGCGAAAGGGGCGCAAAGCGCCCCCGGCAATCTCAAGCTTTACCCCTACCCGGAAATCCAAAATGGTCTGGCCATTACCAATCAATTGGCAGGTAAAAACCAACCATTTATCCGCTATAAAACCCAGGCCCGCAAGCAGCCGCCAAGGAAGGCAAGCGCTACGGGCAGGCCGGCCCCTCACTCATTCACGCTGTCTTGTCCAAAAGGGGTTCCAACCATGACCACCACCCAACTGCCCGTTTTCGTTCGCCGAGTGAAGCAAGCCGATCTGCAGCCCTGGTGCGATTACTGGGCGCAATACCAGGCCTTCTACCAAGTGGACCTGGGCCCAGCCATTACCGAGCGCACCTGGGCCCGCTTCTTCGACCCGGCCGAGCCCATGCACTGCGCCGTGGCCACCGACGGGGAGCAGATCTTCGGCTTCGTCCACTACGTGTTCCACCGTTCGACCTGGGGGCGCAACGACTTCTGCTACCTGGAAGACCTGTTCGTGTGCCCGAGCGCACGGGGCCGGACGGTCGGCAAACGGCTGATCGAGTTCGTCCAGGACCAGGCCCGGCAGCAGCAGTGCGACCGGCTGTACTGGCATACCCAGGAGAGCAACCGGACTGCGCAGCGGTTGTATGACTGGATTGCCGAGAAGCCGGGGGTGATCGAGTATCGGATGCCGTTGGATGTCGCCCATTAAGTCCATTGTGAGCAGATGAGGGGGCGGAGGTCGGTATCGTTCATTGCGCCGCCCTTGCACTCAGGCCTTTCGAGATGTTCGACGTTAGAGTTGTAGCGCCTATGAGATCGAGCGCCGCCCGCGCGGCGCATCGCTGGCAAGCCAGCTCCCACATTTGTTTCGGGCCAATTATGCCTGTGAGGGACTGTCAGTTTTTTTGTGTTCGGGCCGGTAATGGCCTGCCGCTAGGCAGGCCCTGATTTTCACCAGGTCGGCCTGATGAACCGATCTCCGTACAAAATCGCAAATTGA
>NZ_JBDJLM010000148.1:0-4815 GCF_039673365.1 Pseudomonas sp. TWI923
CTCCCACGCAGTCTTGCCTGGCGTGGGAGCGGGCTTGCCCCGCGATGCATTCTGCAACCAACCGCTGACCTCCAGGCGAGGCAAGCGAACGGCAATACGCTACAATCCCGCCCTTGTCGTTCAGCGCTGCTACAGGACTTTCCATGTCGGTCTCCTTCATTCACCTTCGCGTGCATTCCGAATTCTCCCTGGTCGACGGCCTGGTGCGGATCAAGCCGCTGGCCAAAGCCTTGGCCGGGATGAACATGCCGGCGGTGGCGATCACCGACCAGAGCAACATGTGCTCGCTGGTGAAGTTCTACAAAACCGCCATGGGCGCCGGTATCAAGCCGATCTGTGGCGCAGATCTGTGGCTGGCGGGCAGCGATTCCGAGGCGCCGCTGTCGCGGATCTGTTTCCTGGCCATGAACCCCCAGGGCTACCGCAACCTCACCGAGCTGATTTCCAGGGGTTGGACCGACGGCCAGCGCAATGGCCTGGTGATCATCCAGCGCGAATGGATCGCCCCGGCCAGCGAGGGGCTGATCGCCCTGTCCGCTGGCAAGGAAGGCGATATCGGCGCGGCGTTGATGGCGGGCCGCGAGCATGAGGCCGAGGCCTTGCTCGGCGACTGGATGGGCATGTTCCCGGAGCGCTTCTACGTCGAGGTGCAGCGCACCAACCGTGCCGGTGACGAAGAGTATGTGCACGCCGCCGTGGCCCTGGCCGACAAGCTCGGCGCGCCGCTGGTGGCGACCAACGACGTGCGCTTCATCAAGCAGTCGGACTTCGACGCCCACGAAACCCGGGTTTGCATCGGTGAAGGCTGGACCCTCGATGACCCCCGTCGGCCACGTGGCTACAGCGACCAGCAGTACCTCAAGTCCGCCGAAGAGATGGCCGAGCTGTTCAGCGACCTGCCTGACGCCATCGCCAACACCGTGGAAATCGCCAAGCGCTGCAACATCACCGTGCAGCTGGGCAAGTACTTCCTGCCCGACTTCCCCACGCCCAACGGCATGGGCATCGACGACTACTTGCGCCATGTCTCCCACGAAGGCCTGGAAGAGCGCCTGGCGGTGCTCTGGCCGAAAGAGACCACGCCCAACTACGAAGAGAAGCGCCAGGTCTACCTGGACCGCCTGAAGTTCGAACTGGACATCATTATCCAGATGGGCTTCCCCGGTTACTTCCTGATCGTTATGGACTTCATCAAGTGGGCCAAGAACAACGACGTGCCGGTCGGCCCGGGCCGGGGCTCGGGTGCCGGCTCGCTGGTGGCCTATGTACTGAAGATCACCGACCTCGACCCGCTGGCCTACGACCTGCTGTTCGAGCGTTTCCTCAACCCTGAACGTATTTCCATGCCCGACTTCGACGTCGACTTCTGCATGGATGGCCGCGACCGGGTGATCGACTACGTGGCCGAGGCCTATGGCCGCAATGCGGTCAGCCAGATCATCACCTTTGGCACCATGGCCGCCAAGGCGGTGGTGCGTGACGTGGCGCGGGTGCAGGGCAAGTCGTACGGTTTGGCCGACCGGCTGTCGAAGATGATCCCGTTCGAAGTGGGCATGACTCTGGAGAAGGCCTACGAGCAGGAAGAAATCCTGCGCGACTTCCTCAAGAGCGACGAGGATGGCCGCGAGATCTGGGACATGGCCCTCAAGCTCGAGGGTGTCACCCGCGGTACTGGCAAGCACGCCGGTGGTGTGGTGATCGCGCCCACCAAGCTCACCGACTTCTCGCCGATCGCCTGTGACGAAGAGGGCGGCGGCCTGGTGACCCAGTTCGACAAGGACGACGTCGAGGCCGCGGGCCTGGTGAAGTTCGACTTCCTCGGCCTGCGCACGCTGACCATCATCAAATGGGCGATGGAGATCATCAATCGCGAGCAGAAAAAGAACAATCTGCCCGACGTGAACATCGACTTCATCCCGCTGGATGACCGCAAGACCTACGAGCTGCTGCAGAAGGCCGAGACCACTGCAGTGTTCCAGCTTGAATCCCGCGGCATGAAAGAGCTGATCAAGAAGCTCAAGCCCGACTGCCTGGAAGACTTGATCGCACTGGTGGCGTTGTTCCGTCCCGGCCCGCTGCAGTCGGGCATGGTGGACGACTTCATCAACCGCAAGCACGGCCGCGCCGAGCTGGCCTACCCGCACGCCGACTACCAGTACGAAGGCCTCAAGCCGGTACTGGCGCCCACCTACGGCATCATCCTGTATCAGGAACAGGTGATGCAGATTGCCCAGGTGATGGCCGGCTACACCCTCGGCGGCGCCGACATGCTGCGCCGGGCGATGGGTAAGAAAAAGCCCGAGGAGATGGCCAAGCAGCGCGGCGGTTTCATCGAGGGTTGCGTTGGCAACAACATCGATGCGGACCTGGCCGGTAACATCTTCGATCTGGTAGAAAAATTCGCCGGTTACGGCTTCAACAAGTCCCACTCCGCAGCCTATGGCCTGGTTTCCTACCAGACTGCCTGGCTGAAGACCCACTACCCGGCGCCGTTCATGGCCGCGGTACTCTCGGCGGACATGCACAACACCGACAAGGTGGTGGTGCTGGTCGAGGAAGTGCGCAGCATGAAGCTGCGGCTCGATGCGCCGGACGTGAACTTCTCCGACTTCAAGTTCGCCGTCAACGACGATGGCCGCATCGTCTATGGCCTGGGGGCGATCAAGGGCGTGGGTGAGGGGCCGGTGGAGGCGATTGTCGAGGCGCGGGCGCAAGGTGGCCCGTTCAAGGACCTGTTCGACTTCTGTGAACGCATCGACCTCAAGCGGGTCAACAAGCGTACCCTCGACGCGCTTATCCGCAGCGGTGCGCTGGACCGCCTGGGCCCGCACTTCCATGACGAGATCAAGGCCTACCAGGCCAACATCGACATCAATCGCGCCACCTTGCTGTCTGCGCTGGGCGAGGCCGTCAAGGCTGCCGAGCAGGCGGCGCATACCGCCGACAGTGGTCACGTCGACCTGTTCGGCAGCATGTTCGACGAGGCGGATGTCGACGTCTACGCCAACCACCGCAAGGTGCGCGAACTGACGCTCAAGGAGCGTCTCAAGGGCGAAAAGGACACCCTCGGGCTGTATCTCACCGGCCACCCGATCGACGAGTACGAGACCGAGATCCGCCGCTTCGCCCGCCAGCGCATCATCGACCTCAAGCCGGCGCGTGACACCCAGACCATTGCCGGGATGATCATTGCCCTGCGGGTGATGAAGAACAAGAAGGGCGACAAGATGGGCTTCGTGACCCTGGACGACCGCTCCGGGCGTATCGAAGCCTCGTTGTTCGCCGACGCCTTCATGGCCGCGCAAGCGTTGCTGCAGACCGACGCCATGGTGGTGGTGGAAGGGGAGGTCAGCAACGATGACTTCTCCGGCGGCCTGCGCCTGCGGGTCAAGACGGTGATGACCATGGAGGATGCACGCACCAAGCTGGCCGAGAGCCTGCGCCTGAAAGTCGCCCATGAGGCGCTCAAGGGCGATCGGCTGAAGTGGCTGGGCGAGCTGATCACCCGTCATCGCGGGGGCTGCCCGATCACCCTGGAGTACACCGGCAGCGACGCCAAGGCCATGCTGCAGTTCGGCGACCAGTGGTGCATCGACCCGGCCGATGGCTTGATTCAGGCACTGCGTGACCAGTTCGGGCGTGAGAACGTCTTCCTGCAATATCGTTGAATCGACAAAAAATTTAATCTCGACCTGAATGCGCCTGATCCCTTAAGGTAGGGCGCCAAACGGATCAACCGGCCGGCCGCCTGGCCGTAGACCCAAGACGGATGACTATGAACCCGAATTTTCTCGATTTCGAACAGCCGATTGCCGACCTGCAAGCCAAGATCGAAGGCCTGCGCCTGGTAGGCAACGACAACTCGCTGAACATCAGCGATGAAATTGCCCGTCTGCAAGACAAGAGCAACACACTGACCGAGAGCATCTTCGGCAACCTGACCAGCTGGCAGATCGCTCGCCTGGCCCGTCACCCGCGCCGTCCGTATACCCTCGACTACATCGACCACATCTTCACCGAGTTCGAAGAGCTGCATGGCGACCGTCATTTCGCCGACGACGCCGCCATCGTCGGTGGTACCGCGCGCCTCAACGACAAGCCGGTGATGGTCATCGGTCATCAGAAAGGCCGCGAAGTGCGCGAGAAGGTTCGCCGCAACTTCGGCATGCCGCGCCCGGAGGGCTACCGCAAGGCCTGCCGTCTGATGGAGATGGCCGAGCGCTTCAAGATGCCGATCCTGACCTTCATCGACACCCCCGGCGCCTACCCAGGCATCGACGCCGAAGAGCGCAACCAGAGCGAAGCCATCGCCTGGAACCTGCGGGTGATGGCGCGCCTGAAGACCCCGATCATCGCCACCGTGATCGGTGAAGGTGGTTCTGGCGGTGCACTGGCCATTGGCGTGTGCGACCAGCTGAACATGCTGCAGTACTCGACCTACTCGGTGATCTCGCCGGAAGGTTGCGCCTCGATCCTGTGGAAGACCGCCGACCGTGCCGCCGACGCTGCCGAGGCCATGGGCGTGACCGCCGATCGCCTGAAGAGCCTGAACATCGTCGACAAGGTCATCCAGGAGCCGCTGGGCGGCGCCCACCGTGACCCGGCCAAGGTCTCTGCAAGCATCCGTGCCGACCTGATCGAACAGCTGGACATGCTCGGCAAGCTCGACAACGACGCGCTGCTCAAGCGCCGTTACGATCGCCTGATGAGCTACGGTCTCTAATACGCCGCAGCAGCAATCGCGGGGCAAGCCCGCTCCCACGGGATCGCGCAATGTCTGAAGCAAGCGCCGTTCCAGTGGGAGCGGGCTTGCCC
>NZ_JBDJLM010000149.1:0-4523 GCF_039673365.1 Pseudomonas sp. TWI923
GCCATCGGGGGGCACGCCCGCCCCCCCGTGGGCGCGGGCTTGCCCCGCGATTGTATTTAGAAGGCTCTTACCCCCGAGCGGTCAACTCGCACCGCCAGTTGTCCTGCACCAGCAGGCGCCTCGAACGCCACTAGCCCTCCAGCCGGCACCTTGGCCCGGCCAATGACCTTGCCATCACGCAGCAACTCCAGCGGCATGCCTGCCAGCGACTGACCCGAAGCCAGCTCCAGTTTGATCCTGATGTTCATCGGTGACCTCCTTGTCACGCATTGCGATCGATGTAAGTGGTTGCCACGCCGTCCAGGCTGGCGATCAGCTCCGGCGAGCCGCCGCGGAACTGGCGGAACAGGTTGCGCCCGCGCTGCTTGCCGTCCAGCGGTACCTGTACGGACGGGTGGAACTGCTCGCCCAGTAGGGCATAGGCGCTCCACGGCCCGATATAGGACTCGTTGAACTGCTCGCTCACGCTGAAGGCGTAACGCACCGAGTTGCCCCGCTGCCAGTTGAGGCCATCCGGTTCGCTGCTTTGCCAGCCGATGATGGCCGGTGACGCACTCGGTGCCGCGATGAATCCGCTGGGGGTATTGGGCTTGTAGTCCTTGAGCAGCAGGTAGGTGCTCCAGCCCCACCAGTCGGCGATGCGCTCGCGGTCGTTGAGGTTGTTGACGTCCTTGCGCCGCAACACGGTCTTGCCGTCCTGGAAATACAGCGGAGCAAAGTTGCCCGGCACCAGGTCCTGCTCGGCGGCGTGCAGATCCGGCGCCAGGCGCAGGGCGGCATAGTCCTTGGCCAAGGGCTGGCGGCCATCGACGAACGCCTGGAACACCTCGTCGGCCGAGCGCTGCACTGCCCGGCCGACCTGGCGACGGTTGGCCACATCGACGCTGTCGAAGTAACGTTTGTCGCCATAGGCGCGCCATTGCTCGCCTTCGGCGTTGCGCACCAGCAGGCCGTACTTGCTGTCTTCATCGTGCATGAAGCGCGAAATCAGCGAGCCGACGTCGCTCGGGGTGACGCTGTCGGCCAGGGCCTTGCGCGGCACCCGCACATGGCCGGCGGAGAACAGGTCGGTGAGGAAGTGATCGGCGAAGGCATTCATGGCGTAGGCCAGTTGCAGGTCGCGCTCTTCGCCACTGGCATGCGCCTTCACGGCTTGCTGCAAGGCTGCGGCGTGGCCGGCCTGGTAGGCCAGCAGCGCCCAGGGGCCGAAATGGTCCCAGTTGCTGGCGGCCAGCTTCAGGTAGCGGCCAAGCGGGAACAGGTCGGACGCGAAGCTGCCGCCGCCGGTGATGCGATTCCAGCGTGCCGACAGGCTGTCGCCCAGTGCGTCGTAGGCTTCATGGGGCTGGCGGCCGTCCTGGATGGCCTGGTTGGCGGCGGCGATTTCTTCCTGCATCACGGCGAGGATCTGCCCGGCCTCGTCCTTGGCCGCCGGCAGGCGGGCCAGGGAGTCGAAGGCCTGGGTGAAGCGTGCGATGCGTTCGGCCTCGCTGGCGCCATCGGCGATGGGCCGCTCGGGTACGCCATAGAAGTCGCCGCCCAGGGCGATGACCTGGCCGTAGGTCAGGCTCAGGCCGTTGGGCAACGGCAGGGGCGACTGATGGGCGGGGATGCCCGGCTGGCCAGCTTCATAGCGCAGCAGGGTGTTGTCACCGATAGCGGTGTGCTCACCCCCTTCGAAGAACAGCTCGGGTTTGCGTTTGGGCGCCTGGCCTGTGCCTTGCGGCACGGCGAAGCGATGGTACTTGAGGGTGTGGTGGCCGTGCATGACCAGCATCAGCTGGCTGTCTGGGCCGGGAAGGTCGATGCCCTGCGGGTCGAACAGTTGATCGAGGTCGGCAACGACCTGTTTGGCCTGGGCTTGGTTGGCCACGGGCGCGGTTTGCATTCCTGACATGATCAGCTCCTTGCGATGTCGGGATAATCCATTTTTAACTGTATGCATATACAGTAGGCGCCATCATATTCGGGAAATTTCCTACGTCAAGCTCAGTTTGTGCTGCCAACTGGCACCTTCGATGGGCGCAAGGCCCTGGCACTGACGTATGATTAGCCCCCTAACGGCAACTCCCAGGATCAGGCTGCATGCTCGCCCTTCTTATCCAGACACTGAACATCACGGCGCCCGTGTTCGCCATGCTGTTCATGGGCGTGCTGCTCAAGCGCATCCGCGTGATCGACGACAACTTCAGCAAGGTCGCGTCATCGCTGGTGTTCAACGTCTGCATGCCGGCGCTATTGTTCCTTGGCATCTACCACGCCGACCTGGCCGCCGCGGTCAAGCCCGGGGTCATCCTCTACTTCATCGTTGCCACCCTGGTGGGGTTCGGCCTGGCCTGGGGCCTGGCGATCTGGCGCTGCCCGCAGGCGGACCGCGGCATCTACACCCAGGGCGCATTTCGCGGCAACAATGGCGTGATCGGCCTGGCGCTGGCCGCCAGCCTCTACGGCGACTACGGTATCTCCCTCGGCGCGGTGCTGGCCGGGCTGGTCATCCTCATGTACAACTCGCTGTCGGCAGTGGTACTGGCGGTGTACAGCCCGGACCTGAAGTCCGACCCGTGGAGCATCTGCAAGAGCATTCTCAGCAACCCGCTGATCATCAGCGTGCTGCTCGCAACGCCCATGGCCTATGGCCAGGTGCCGTTGCCCAACTGGCTGCTGACCTCTGCCGACTACCTGGCGCAGATGACCTTGCCGCTGGCGCTGATCTGTATCGGTGGCACCTTGTCGCTGGCGGCGCTACGCGACAGCGGCAGGCTGGCGTTCGATGTGAGCCTGGTGAAGATGGTCTGGCTGCCGCTGCTGGGTACCCTGGGCGCCTGGCTCTGCGGTTTCCGCGGGGCCGAGCTGGGCATCCTGTTCCTCTACATCGGCAGCCCCACCGCGGCGGCGAGCTATGTGATGGCGCGGGCGGCCAACGGCAACCACGAACTGGCTGCCTCGATCATCGTGATCACTACACTGATGGCGGCCATCACCACCAATATCGGAATTTTCGTCTTGCAGTGGGGCGGCTGGATCTAGAGCTTGACTGCACACAACACCAACAACACGGCCTCACCTAAAGGACACTTCATGCAAGACCAGAGCACGCCCGAGCGCTTGCAGCGCGGGCTGAAGAATCGCCATATCCAGCTGATCGCGCTGGGCGGTGCCATCGGCACCGGGTTGTTCCTGGGCATCGCCCAGACCATCCAGCTGGCCGGCCCCTCCGTGCTGTTGGGCTATGCCGTCGCCGGCCTGATGGCCTTCCTGATCATGCGCCAGCTTGGCGAGATGGTGGTCGAGGAGCCGGTGGCCGGCAGCTTCAGTCACTTCGCGCACCACTACTGGAGCGAGTTCGCAGGCTTCGTCTCGGGTTGGAACTACTGGGTGGTCTACGTGCTGGTCGGCATGGCCGAGCTCACCGCCGTGGGCATCTACGTGCAGTACTGGTGGCCGGATTTCCCCACCTGGGCGACGGCAGCGATCTTCTTCGTGGCCATCAACGCCATCAACCTGACCCAGGTGAAGGTGTACGGCGAGATGGAGTTCTGGTTCGCCCTGATCAAGGTGGTGGCCATCGTCAGCATGATCGGCTTTGGCGCCTGGCTGCTGGGCAGCGGCCACGGCGGGCCGGACGCCAGCGTCGCCAACCTGTGGCAATACGGTGGCTTCTTCCCCAATGGCGTGACCGGGCTGATCATGGCGCTGGCGGTGATCATGTTCTCCTTCGGCGGCCTGGAGCTGGTCGGCATCACTGCCGCCGAAGCCGAAAACCCGCGCGAAAGCATCCCCAAAGCCACCAACCAGGTGGTGTATCGCATCCTGATCTTCTACATCGGTGCCCTGGCGGTGCTGCTGTCGCTGTATCCGTGGCAGAAGGTGGTGCAGGGCGGCAGCCCGTTCGTGATGATCTTCCACGAGCTGGACAGCGACCTGGTGGCGACCATCCTCAACGTGGTGGTGCTGACCGCCGCGCTGTCGGTGTACAACAGCTGCGTCTACGCCAACAGCCGCATGCTGTTCGGCCTGGCCTCCCAGGGTGATGCGCCGCGCCAGCTGCTCAAAGTCAGCCGCCGGGGCGTGCCGCTTACCGCATTAGGCGTGTCGGCATTCGCCACGGGGATGTGCGTGCTGATCAACTACCTGATGCCCGGTGAAGCCTTCGGCCTGTTGATGGCCCTGGCCGTTTCGGCGCTGGTGATCAACTGGGCGAGCATCAGCATCACCCACCTGAAGTTCCGCAAGGCCAAGCTGGCGGTCGGCATCACGCCGTCCTACCGCAGCTGGGGGCACCCGGTGAGCAACTACCTGTGCCTGGCGTTCATCGTGCTGATTCTGGTGGTGATGTACCTGACGCCACCGATTCGTATCTCGGTGATGCTGATCCCGGCGTGGATCCTGGTGCTGTGGGTAGCGTTCCGCATGAAGAAGGCACGTCAGGCCAAGGCCTGACTTCGGTTTTCGCGTTGGCTTCTTCGCGGGTAAACCCGCTCCCACAGGTGCTGTGCCATCCCAGGGAATGCACAGTACCTGTG
>NZ_JBDJLM010000150.1:0-4068 GCF_039673365.1 Pseudomonas sp. TWI923
CGCCAAGACAACGACGTTGCTCGAACGGACGCATTCGCGGGCAAGCCCGCTCCCACAGGTACTGTGTTGCATCGCCCTGGCGTGCATGGCCTGTTTCGCCCAGGCCGCCCCCACCCACGCCCTCACCGTCTACGGTGAAGCCCCCCGCTACCCCGCCAGTTTCCAGCACTTCGCCTACGTAAACCCGGACGCCCCCAAAGGCGGCAGCCTGCGCCGTTCGGCCCTGGAGATCGGCCAGTTCGACCATATCCTGCCGTTCATCGACAAGGGCATTGGCGTTAGCCAGGTCGAAGGCTGGCTGTACGCGCCGCTGGCCATTCGCGCCTTCGACGAGCCCTACACGGTCTATGGCCTGATCGCCCAGCGCCTGGAGCGCGGCCCCGACGATGCCTGGCTGCGCCTGTACCTCGACCCCCGCGCCACCTTCGCCGACGGCAAGCCGGTGCGCGCCGAGGATGTGCGTTTCACCTTCGAACTGCTGATGAGCAAGGGCAGCCTCAATTACCGCACGCGTTTCGCCGAAGTGGCCGGGGTGACAGTCGAAGGCCCGCGGCAGGTACGCTTCGACTTCAAGCAGCCGCACGGACGCACCCTGGCGTTGGACTTGGCCAGCCTGCCCGTGCTGCCCGAACATGACTGGCAGCAGCGCGACTTCGCCAATGGTGCCGGTTTCGACAAGCCCGTGGGCAGCGGCCCGTACCGCATCAGCCGGATCGACAACGGCCGCAGCATCACCTTCGAACGCAATGCCGACTGGTGGGCCAAAGACCTGCCGGTGGCCCGTGGCCTGTACAACTTCCAGCGCCTGCGCATCGAGTACTTCGGCGACACCGAGGTGGCGCGCCAGGTGCTCAAGGGCGGCGGCTACGACTACAACCGCGAGTTCTCCGCCACCGCCTTCACCCTCGGCTACAACGGCGCCCAGCTCGACGACGGCCGCCTGCAACGCGCCCACCTGGGCCCGGCCAAGCCGCAGGTGGCCCAGGGTTTCGTGTTCAACCTGGCCAGGCCGCAGTTCCAGGATCGCCGGGTGCGCCAGGCCCTGGGCATGCTCTGGGACTTCGAGTGGAGCAACCGGCAGATGATGCGTAATCTGTACATCCGCCAGCAGAGCCTGTTCTCCAACACCGTGCTGGCAGCACGCACGCTGCCGGACGCGGACGAACTCAAGCTGCTTGAGCCGCTGCGCGGCCAGGTGCCCGACGAAGTGTTCAGCCAGGTGTTCAGCGCCCCGGTCACCGACGGCACTGGGATCATCCGCCCGCAGCAGTTGCAAGCCCTGGCCCTGCTCCAGGCCGCCGGCTGGCGCCCCGAAGGCGATCGCCTGGTCAACGCCCAGGGCGAACCGCTGAGCTTCACCTTCCTCAACGGCCAGTCGGGCATGGAGCGCCTGCTGCTGCCGTGGAAGCGCAACCTGGCGCAGATCGGCATCGAGCTGAACATCCGCAACGTCGACGCCGCGCAGTACGTCAACCGCCTGATGGCCCGCGACTACGACATGGTCGTCACCGGCTACCCGGTGACCCTGTCGCCGGGCAGCGAGCTGTACAACTATTTCGGCTCCGCCGCGGCCAACGACCCCGGCTCGAACAACCTGATGGTGCTCAAGGACCCGGCGGTGGACCACCTGCTCGACGGGCTGGTGCGCGCCAGCAGCCAGCCCGACATGCTGCGCCACGCCCATGCCCTGGACCGGGTGCTGCAATGGAACTACTACTGGATCCCCAACTACTACCCGCCGGGCAGCTCGACGGTCTGGTGGAATCGCTTCGGCCTGCCCAAGGTGCAAGCCACCTATGACGAAGGCCTGGACACCTGGTGGGAGGTCAGCCCGACGGCGCTGACCAGCGAACAGATGGCCGAACGGCTCGGGAAACAGCCATGACCAGCTACATCCTGCGCCGCCTGCTGCTGATCATCCCCACGTTGCTGGCGATCCTGCTGGTCAACTTCGCCATCGTCCAGGCCGCCCCCGGCGGCCCGGTGGAGCAGGCCGTGGCGCGACTCCAGGGCCTCGGCGGCGGCGCCCCCGGCGCACGGGCCGAGGCGGTACACGGTGAGTCCCGCGCCACCCGTGGCCTGGACCCCAAGCTGATCGAGGAGATCAAGCACCAGTACGGCTTCGACAAGTCCGCCCCCGAACGACTGTGGCTGATGCTCGGCCAGTACGCCCGGCTGGACTTCGGCCAGAGCTTCTTCCGCGGCGCCAAGGTCACCGACCTGATCCTGGAGAAACTGCCGGTGACGCTCTCGCTGGGTTTCTGGGCGACGCTGATCACCTACCTGGTGTCGATTCCGCTGGGTATCCGCAAGGCGGTGCGCCATGGCAGCCGCTTCGATGCCTGGAGCAGCGCGCTGATCGTGGTCGGCTATGCCCTGCCCTCGTTCCTGTTCGCCCTGCTGTTGATCGTGCTGTTTGCCGGCGGCACCTCACTCAACTGGTTCCCGGTGCGCGGGCTGGTGTCGGATGACTTCGACCAGCTCAGCCTGCTGGGCAAGCTGGCCGATTACTTCTGGCACCTGGTGCTGCCGGTCGGCGCCCTGGTGATCGGCGGTTTCGCCACCTTGACCCTGCTGACCAAGAACGCCTTCCTCGACGAAATCTCCCGGCAGTACGTGGTCACCGCCCGGGCCAAGGGCCTGAGCGAACGCCGGGTGCTGTACGGCCATGTGCTGCGCAACGCTATGCTGCTGGTGGTGGCCGGGTTGCCGCAGGCGCTGATCACGGTGTTCTTCGCAGGTTCCCTGCTGATCGAGGTGATCTTCTCCCTCGATGGCCTGGGCCGCATGAGCTACGAGGCGGCGGTGTCGCGGGACTACCCGGTGGTGTTCGGCACGCTGTTCATCTTCACCCTGGCGGGGCTACTGATCCGCTTGATCGGCGACCTCTGCTACACGGCGCTCGACCCGCGCATCGACTTCGACGCGAGGGGCCGCTGATGCTCTCGCCCATCGCTCGACGCCGCCTGAAGCGCTTTCGCGCCAACCGCCTAGGCTGGGTCTCGCTGTGGCTGTTCGCCGGCCTGTTGATACTCAGCCTCGGCGCGGAGCTGGTGGCCAACGACAAGCCGCTGCTGCTGTCGTACCAAGGCCAGCTGTATACCCCTGCACTCAAGCGCTACACCGAGCAGCAATTCGGCGGCCAGTTGCCGTTCCAGCCCGACTACCGCAGCCAGTACGTGCGCCAACTGATCGAGGGCCAAGGCGGCTGGATGCTGTTCGCGCCCATCCCGTTCAGCGCCGACACCCCTAACTACGACCTGCAGGTACCCACCCCCAGCCCGCCAAGCGCGGTCAATTGGCTGGGCACCGATGATCAAGGGCGCGACGTGCTGGCGCGGGTGCTGTACGGCACGCGGGTGTCGCTGCTGTTCGCTTTTGCCCTGACCGTGCTCAGCGTGCTGATCGGCGTCACTGCCGGCGCCTTGCAGGGGTATCACGGGGGCTGGGTCGACCTGCTCGGGCAGCGCTTGCTGGAGGTGTGGTCGGGGCTGCCGGTGCTGTACCTGCTGATCATCCTCTCGGGTTTCGTCGAGCCGGACTTCTGGTGGCTGCTGGGGATCATGGCGCTGTTTTCGTGGCTGGCGCTGGTCGATGTGGTGCGCGCCGAGTTCCTGCGCGGGCGCAACCTGGAGTACGTCAAGGCAGCCCGCGCGCTGGGGCTGCCGGACAGCCAGGTGATGCTGCGGCATATCCTGCCCAACGCCATGAACGCCACCCTCACCTACGTACCCTTCATGCTCACCGGGGCGATCACTACCCTTACCGCGCTGGATTTCCTCGGTTTTGGCATGCCTGCGGGCAGTGCGTCACTGGGCGAGTTGGTGACCCAGGGCAAGCAGCACCTGGAGGCGCCGTGGCTGGGCTTTACCGCGTTCTTTGCCCTGGCGCTGATCCTGTCGTTGCTGGTGTTCATCGGCGATGCGCTGCGTGAGGCGTTCGATCCCCGGCGGTAAGCTCGGCACGATCCCTGTAGGAGCGGCCTTGAGTCGCGAATGGGCCGCAAAGCGGCCCCAGGATTTCAGCGTTGATGCAAAGATCGCCGGGGCCGCTTTGCGGCCCTTTCGC
>NZ_JBDJLM010000151.1:0-3852 GCF_039673365.1 Pseudomonas sp. TWI923
ATTTACCCGCGAATGCGATAGTGGTTTCACCGACGTATTCGCGGGTAAATCGCATCGGCGCACCGCCGCCCCCACAGGTTCACCGTCAACCTGTAGAGCCGGGAGGTCAGCATGTCACTTAGCGTCTTCGACCTGTTCAAGATCGGCATCGGCCCCTCCAGCTCCCACACGGTCGGGCCAATGCGCGCCGCCGCGCGCTTCGCCGAAGGCCTGCGCCGTGACGGCCTGCTGGCCGGCACGGTCAGCGTCAAGGCCGAGCTGTATGGCTCGCTCGGCGCCACCGGCAAGGGCCACGGCAGCGACAAAGCCGTGCTGCTCGGGCTTGAGGGCGAGCACCCGGACACCGTCGATACCGAAAGCATCCCCGCCCGCCTGAAGGCGATCCGCGACAGCGGCCAGCTGCGCCTGCTTGGCGAGCATGAGATCGAATTCGTCGAAAAACAGCACCTGGCGATGATCCGCAAGCCGCTGGCCTACCACCCCAATGGCATGATCTTCCGTGCCTTCGATGCGGCCGGGTTGCAGATCCGCAGCCGCGAGTACTACTCGGTGGGTGGCGGTTTCGTGGTCGATGAAGAGGCCGCCGGCCATGACCGCATCGTCGAGGACAGCACCGTGCTGCCCTACCCGTTCAAGACCGGCAAGCAGTTGCTCGGGCATTGCGCCGCGCAACAGTTTTCGTTCAGCCAGGTGATGCTGGCCAACGAAGCGGCATGGCGCCCCGAGGCCGAAACCCGCGCCGGGCTATTGCGTATCTGGCAGGTGATGCAGGACTGCGTCGAGGCCGGTTGCCGCCACGAGGGCATCCTGCCAGGTGGACTGAAGGTCAAGCGCCGCGCGCCGGCGCTGTACCGCCAGCTCAGCCAGCACCCGGAAGCCAGCCTGCGCGATGCCCTGTCGGTGCTTGACTGGGTCAACCTTTACGCCCTGGCGGTGAACGAGGAAAACGCCTACGGCGGGCGCGTGGTCACGGCGCCGACCAATGGCGCGGCCGGCATCGTGCCCGCGGTGCTGCACTACTACATGCGCTTCGTCCCCGGCGCCAACGAGGATGGAGTGGTGCGCTTCCTGCTCACCGCAGCGGCGATCGGCATTCTGTACAAGGAGAACGCGTCGATTTCCGGCGCCGAGGTTGGCTGCCAGGGCGAGGTCGGCGTGGCCTGCTCGATGGCTGCCGGGGCCTTGTGCGAGGTGATGGGGGGGACCCCGCAGCAGGTGGAGAACGCCGCCGAGATCGGCATGGAACATAACCTGGGCCTGACCTGCGACCCCATCGGCGGGCTGGTCCAGGTGCCCTGCATCGAGCGCAACGCCATGGGCTCGGTGAAGGCGATCAATGCGGTGCGCATGGCCCTGCGCGGCGACGGGCAGCATTACGTCTCGCTCGACAAGGTCATCCGCACCATGCGCCAGACCGGCGCCGACATGAAAAGCAAATACAAGGAGACCGCCCGCGGCGGTCTGGCCGTCAACATCATCGAATGTTGACCCGAACAAAAACCAAGGAGTCACCGATGTCCGAAACACTGCTCAAGACCCCACTGCACGCCCTGCATCTCGAACTGGGCGCACGCATGGTGCCGTTCGCCGGCTATGACATGCCGGTGCAGTACCCGCTGGGAGTGCTCAAGGAGCACCTGCACACCCGCGAGCAGGCCGGCCTGTTCGACGTCTCGCACATGGGCCAGATCGTCCTGCGCGGCAGCGATGCGGCCCGCGCGCTGGAAACCCTGGTGCCAGTGGACATCATCGACCTGCCGGTGGGCATGCAGCGCTATGCCATGTTCACCAACGAACAAGGCGGCATTCTTGACGACCTGATGGTCGCCAACCTGGGTGACGACACCCTGTTCCTGGTGGTCAACGCCGCCTGCAAGGACCAGGACCTGGCCCACCTGCGCCAGCACATCGGCGCGCGGTGCGAAATCGAGCCGCTGTTCGAAGCCCGCGCGCTGCTGGCCCTGCAAGGCCCGGCGGCGGTCAAGGTGCTGGAGCGCCTGGCGCCGGAAGTGGCCGGCATGACCTTCATGCAGTTCCGCCCGGTCACCTTGTTGGGCAGCGAATGCTTCGTCAGCCGCTCGGGCTACACCGGTGAAGACGGCTACGAGATCTCGGTACCGGCGACCGCCGCCGAAGCCCTGGCCCGCCGTCTGCTGGCCGAGCCGGAAGTGCAGCCGATCGGCCTCGGTGCGCGCGATTCGCTGCGCCTGGAAGCCGGCCTGTGCCTGTACGGCCACGACATGAATAGCGCCACCACGCCGATCGAGGCCAGCCTGCTGTGGGCGATCTCCAAGGTGCGCCGTGCCGACGGCGCGCGTGCTGGTGGTTTCCCCGGCGCCGCAGCCGTATTCGCCCAGCAGCAACAAGGCGTTGCACGCAAGCGCGTAGGCCTGCTGCCACAGGAACGCACCCCGGTGCGCGAGGGTGCCGAAATTGTCGACGGCACCGGCAAAATGGTTGGCCAGGTGTGCAGCGGTGGATTTGGCCCGACCCTCGGCGCACCGGTGGCGATGGGCTATGTCGATACCGAACATGCAGCACTGGACACGGCGTTGTTCGCTGTCGTGCGTGGCAAGCAAGTTGCCCTTAAAGTCAGCAGAATGCCTTTCGTGGCACAGCGTTACTACCGCGGTTGATTGACGGTTTGGGCAGGTTCGGCATATTCGTTTCCGAACCTGCCCAATAACTTCTGAACATAGCGCCAGGCCAGGCGCCATGCCGCTTCGGGCAAATCGCTCAAGGCTTCGGAAAAGCCTGATTTTCACCCCGGCGCAGGGCTTGTTTTTCGCTCGACAGTTGGCGTAGAGTCACTGCACTGTGTTTGCATGGGTCGCAACAGTTCGTGACCTGGGCCAGTAGCCGCAATTTGCTACAACCCGTTCGACGTCTCTTACTTTCCTGCAACCCAGCCCAGTACTCTTTCACGTACATAACGTGTGAAAGAAACTGTCATCAAATTCAAGTTTCATAGGAAATAAGACAATGTCCCAACGTCAGAGCGGTACCGTCAAGTGGTTCAATGACGAGAAAGGTTTCGGTTTCATCACCCCTGAAAGCGGTCCGGATCTGTTCGTGCACTTCCGTGCCATTCAGGGCAACGGCTTCAAGAGCCTGAAAGAAGGCCAGAAAGTGACCTTCATTGCCGTGCAAGGCCAGAAAGGCATGCAGGCTGACGAAGTCATCGCAGAAGCCTGACTTCTTAAAAAAAGCCCCTGTGTTGACGCACAGGGGCTTTTTTGTGCCCGCAATTCCATAGAATGGGCCTTTGCCATCTGGAGCCGTCGTGCATGTCCAAGCCTTTGCTCAATCCCCAGGGTGAATTCCCCCCCGCCGGCCTGGGCCGCCGATTGGCAGCGATGTTCTATGACTTCCTGCTGTGCACCGCCCTGCTGATCGTGACCGCCGGTGCCTACAAGATGATCCAGATGGCGATCATCGGCGAAGCACGCATGCGCGAACTGACCGAGGCCGGCGCACTGGATGGCGACCCACTGCTGTCGACCATCCTGCTGTTCGCGCTGTTCGGCTTCTTCGCCAAGTTCTGGACCCATGGCGGCCAGACCCTTGGCATGCAGGTATGGGGACTGCGCGTACAGAACGCCGATGGCAGCGCCATCAGCCTGTGGCAGGCGTTGCTGCGTTTTGTGGTGTCGATCGCTTCATGGCTGTGCCTGGGGTTGGGCTTTATCTGGTCACTGTTCGACAAGCGCAAGCGCAGCTGGCACGACATCTACTCCGACACGCAGTTGGTGCGACTGCCAAAGCGTAAAAAGTGACTGCAAAAGTCACAGCGTGGGAGCGGCGGTTCGTGGGAGCGGGCTTGCCCCGCGATGGCGTTGCGAAGGCCATCGC
>NZ_JBDJLM010000152.1:0-3510 GCF_039673365.1 Pseudomonas sp. TWI923
GTCCAAAACCCGCGTCACCGCCCGGGGGGGCCACCCCCGCCCCCCGGGTTGGTGGGGTCGGGGCGTCCCCCCGCGATGGTTTCCACCCTTGATTCCAGGAATACCGCAATGCGCTCCCGCATCCCCTCTACCCTGCTGCTGGCCCTGGCCAGCACCACCGCCCTCGCCGACAGCGACCTGCTCACCCGCAACACCCTGACCGGCGACTGGGGCGGCCTGCGCCACCAGCTGGAAGAAGACGGCGTCAAGTTCACCGGCGACTACAGCGGCGAAACCGCCTACAACGCCCACGGCGGCCTGCACCGCTCGGCGCGCTACTCGCAGAATCTCAAGCTCGGCGTGCAATTCGACCTGGCGAAGCTGTACAGCCTCGACGGCAAAGTCCAGCTGACCATCAACGACCGCCGCGGCAACAGCGCCTCGGAAGACCTGGTGGGCAACCGCCTGCCCATCCAGGAAAACTACGGTGGCCTGTACACCCGCCTGACCGAACTGAGCTACGAGCGCAATTTCACCCCGGCGCTCAACGTCAAGCTCGGCTACATGGCCATGGGCAACGACCTGGGCGGCCTGGACAGCGGCATCCTGTGCAACTTCATGAACGCCGGTTTCTGCGGCCACCCGCTGAACATGTCCGGCGGCAGCGGCTGGACCAACTACCCCAACGCCCACCTGGGTGCGCGGGTCAAGTACGACCTCTCGCCGGCCTGGCAGCTGCGGGTGGCCGCGTTCAACGTCGACCCCGAGAGCAACGGCAATTCCAGCCGCGCCTGGCACCTCGGGCCCAAGCACACCACCGGCACGGTGGTGCCGGTGGAGCTGGTGTACAAGCTGCAGGGCGAGCTGCCGGGCGAGTACAAGCTGGGCTACTACTACGACAGCTCCGATGTGAAACGCATCGGCAGCAGCAAGGAGGTGTCCGGGCGCGGCGGCCATTACCTGCTGATCGACCAGGCGGTATGGAACGACCCTGCTTCACCGGGCCGCAGCCTGCATGCCTTCGGCCAGTACTCGGCATCGAGCAAGGCGGCCTCGCCGTTCACCAAGTGGTATGGCACCGGCGTGGTGTTGTACAAACCGTTCGAAGGCCGCCCACGGGACACCGTGGCGCTGGGCTATGGCCGTGCGGTGCCGAACCCGCGTAGCCGGGATGTGCTGGAAGACGCCGCGTTCAATGCCGGGCAGGACTTCCCCAACCTGGACAGTGCCGAGCAGTTGATCGAACTGAGCTATGGCTACCAGGCCACGCCTTGGCTCAACCTGCGACCGGATGTGCAGTACATCGTCGAGCCGGGGGCGTTTTCCGGGAAAGCTATCGATAACGCGCTGGTGGTGGGCCTGCAGGTCAAGGCCACCTTCTGACTTCCAGGCCTCATTCGCGGGGCAAGCCCGCTCCCACGGGTTGGACAGCCCCCAAGAAGTTGGACACCAATCCAACCCTTGGGAGCAGCCCAACCCGTGGGAGCGGGCTTGCCCCGCGATCTGTCCCTCAAGCCGTGCGCAGGTACTCCGCCAACCTGATCAACATCGCATCACACCCACGCAACTGCGCCACGCTGACAAACTCATCCGGCTTGTGCCCCTGGTCCATGCTCCCTGGCCCACACACTACGGTGGGGATACCGGCCTGGTCGAACAGCCCACCCTCGGTGCCGAACGCCACCGTGCCGAAGTCATCAGACCCACTGAGCAGCGCCACCAGCCGCGCCGCCTCACTGTCGGCCGGCGTCGCCAACCCCGGATACGCGCTCAACGGCTTCAGGCGTATGTCACTGCCGGCATTCACCGCCCGCATGCGCGGAAGCAACTCGGCCTCGGCGTAGGTCTGCAAACGGTCAGCCACCGCCTGTGCCTCGAAGCCTGGCAAGGCCCGCACCTCGAAATCGAACTCGCACTCCTCGGGCACGATGTTCAACGCCCGTCCGCCCTTGATCACCCCGGTCTGTACCGTGGAGAACGGTGGATCGAAGCGTTGGTCATGCTGCTCGGGCCGCGCCAGCTCGTCACCGATCTCACCCAGCTTGCCGATCAGCCGCGCGGCATACTCGATCGCATTGACCCCATAGGGCGCATACGCCGAATGGCAGGCCGCGCCATGCACCTGGCAACGCATGGCCAGCTTGCCCTTGTGGCCAAGCACCGGCTTGAGCTCGGTGGGCTCGCCGATCAGGCACAGCCTTGGCTTGTGTGGCCGCTGCTGCAGTGCCTCGAGCATCGAGCGCACGCCCAGGCAACCGACTTCCTCGTCATAGGAGAAGGCCAGGTGCACCGGCAGCTTCAAGGGTTGCGCCAGGAACGCCGGCACCGCCGCCAGCACCGAGGCGATGTAGCCCTTCATGTCGGCAGTGCCGCGACCATACAGCCGGCCATCACGCTCGGTCAGCGCAAAGGGCTCGACGGTCCACGCCTGGCCGTCCACCGGCACCACGTCGGTGTGCCCGGACAACACCACGCCGCCGCGATCGGTCGGGCCGATGGTGGCGAACAGGTTGGCCTTGGTCCCCTCTTCATTGAGGAACAGCTCGCTGTCGACCCCAAGCCCGGCCAGGTAGTCACGGATGAAGCCGATCAGCTCCAGGTTGGAATCACGGCTGACGGTGGCAAACCCCACCAGCCGCGCCAGCAACGTCTGGCTGGACAGCTCACTCATCGCCCGGCACTCCGTAGCTCGGCGCGACGGTGGGGTTGAGCGCACGGGTCACGTAGTCCTGCATCTGCGGGCGATAGGCCTGCCACAGCTGGTCCAGTTCGCCGATCGGGTCCTGCTCGGCCCAGTCCACGCGCAGGTCAACCAGTGGCCAGGTCAGCTCGCCGGCAATCTTCAACGCCGCCGAATGCACCGGCCCCGCCTCACCGCCGGCGGCCATGGCCGCATGCATCGCTGCCAACAGGCGATCGGCCAGGTGGCCGCCGGCCTGTTCAAAGGCGCCGACCATCGCCTCGATCACGGCCTGGGACGACAACAGGTTGCCCGCCGCCGCGCATTGCTCGCCAGCCACCGCGTTATGCACGCCCAGGGCCTCCTTGCCGGTGAACAGCGCCACCTGGCCACGGCTGTCGATCACCGTGACCTGGCGGTACTCGCTCCAGCCGTTGGCGCTGAGCACCTGATCCAGCACCGCGGCAGGCGGCAGCTGGCCCTGTTCGAGGGCATCGAGGATCTGCGGGCCGAGCGCCGGCAAGGTGATGTTCTGGGTCGCGACTGCGCCCACACCGGCACGTACCCAGGGGCAGCGGGCGCCCACGGCGATGCTCGACGAACTGATGGCGATGCCGACCTGGCCGGTGTCCTGGCAGCGGCCGATGATGGAAAAGGTCATGGGTGCAGCTCCTGTCTGGGTTTGCCTGCATTCTCGGCAAGCCCTGGCAGGTGCGAAACGAGCATTTTCATGGCTATTGCACAGGAAAAAACTAATGGACCTGTTGGCAAAACTCCGTGGGAGCGGGGGGGGGGGGCCCGCCGGGACACAGACTGGGCACACCCCCGCCCCCCCCACCCCCCCCCCCCCA
>NZ_JBDJLM010000153.1:0-3357 GCF_039673365.1 Pseudomonas sp. TWI923
CGTTCTTTAAAAATTCGGATATGTGATAGATAGACTGACATGCACTTTCACTGGTGTGTGATCAGGCTAAGGTAAAATTTGTGAGTTCTGCTCTTAACTGAGCGAAATGCGAATTTTCGGCGAATGTCGTCTTCACAGTATAACCAGATTGCTTGGGGTTATATGGTCAAGTGAAGAAGCGCATACGGTGGATGCCTTGGCAGTCAGAGGCGATGAAAGACGTGGTAGCCTGCGATAAGCTTTGGGGAGTCGGCAAACAGACTGTGATCCAGAGATCTCTGAATGGGGGAACCCAGCCAGCATAAGCTGGTTATCTTGTACTGAATACATAGGTGCAAGAGGCGAACCAGGGGAACTGAAACATCTAAGTACCCTGAGGAAAAGAAATCAACCGAGATTCCCTTAGTAGTGGCGAGCGAACGGGGACCAGCCCTTAAGTTGGTTTGAGATTAGTGGAACGCTCTGGAAAGTGCGGCCATAGTGGGTGATAGCCCCGTACACGAAAATCTCTTATCAATGAAATCGAGTAGGACGGAGCACGAGAAACTTTGTCTGAATATGGGGGGACCATCCTCCAAGGCTAAATACTACTGACTGACCGATAGTGAACCAGTACCGTGAGGGAAAGGCGAAAAGAACCCCGGAGAGGGGAGTGAAATAGAACCTGAAACCGTATGCGTACAAGCAGTGGGAGCCTACTTTGTTAGGTGACTGCGTACCTTTTGTATAATGGGTCAGCGACTTATATTCAGTGGCGAGCTTAACCGAATAGGGGAGGCGTAGCGAAAGCGAGTCTTAATAGGGCGCTTTAGTCGCTGGGTATAGACCCGAAACCGGGCGATCTATCCATGGGCAGGTTGAAGGTTAGGTAACACTGACTGGAGGACCGAACCGACTACCGTTGAAAAGTTAGCGGATGACCTGTGGATCGGAGTGAAAGGCTAATCAAGCTCGGAGATAGCTGGTTCTCCTCGAAAGCTATTTAGGTAGCGCCTCATGTATCACTGTAGGGGGTAGAGCACTGTTTCGGCTAGGGGGTCATCCCGACTTACCAAACCGATGCAAACTCCGAATACCTACAAGTGCCGAGCATGGGAGACACACGGCGGGTGCTAACGTCCGTCGTGAAAAGGGAAACAACCCAGACCGTCAGCTAAGGTCCCAAAGTCATGGTTAAGTGGGAAACGATGTGGGAAGGCTTAGACAGCTAGGAGGTTGGCTTAGAAGCAGCCACCCTTTAAAGAAAGCGTAATAGCTCACTAGTCGAGTCGGCCTGCGCGGAAGATGTAACGGGGCTCAAACCATGCACCGAAGCTACGGGTATCATCTTTTGATGATGCGGTAGAGGAGCGTTCTGTAAGCCTGTGAAGGTGAGTTGAGAAGCTTGCTGGAGGTATCAGAAGTGCGAATGCTGACATGAGTAACGACAATGGGAGTGAAAAACTCCCACGCCGAAAGACCAAGGTTTCCTGCGCAACGTTAATCGACGCAGGGTTAGTCGGTCCCTAAGGCGAGGCTGAAAAGCGTAGTCGATGGAAAACAGGTTAATATTCCTGTACTTCCAGTTATTGCGATGGAGGGACGGAGAAGGCTAGGCCAGCTTGGCGTTGGTTGTCCAAGTTTAAGGTGGTAGGCTGAGATCTTAGGCAAATCCGGGATCTCAAGGCCGAGAGCTGATGACGAGTGCTCTTTAGAGCGCGAAGTGGTTGATGCCATGCTTCCAAGAAAAGCTCCTAAGCTTCAGATAACTGGGAACCGTACCCCAAACCGACACAGGTGGTTAGGTAGAGAATACCAAGGCGCTTGAGAGAACTCGGGTGAAGGAACTAGGCAAAATGGCACCGTAACTTCGGGAGAAGGTGCGCCGGCGAGGGTGAAGGACTTGCTCCGTAAGCCCATGCCGGTCGAAGATACCAGGCCGCTGCGACTGTTTATTAAAAACACAGCACTCTGCAAACACGAAAGTGGACGTATAGGGTGTGACGCCTGCCCGGTGCCGGAAGGTTAATTGATGGGGTTAGCGCAAGCGAAGCTCTTGATCGAAGCCCCGGTAAACGGCGGCCGTAACTATAACGGTCCTAAGGTAGCGAAATTCCTTGTCGGGTAAGTTCCGACCTGCACGAATGGCGTAACGATGGCGGCGCTGTCTCCACCCGAGACTCAGTGAAATTGAAATCGCTGTGAAGATGCAGTGTATCCGCGGCTAGACGGAAAGACCCCGTGAACCTTTACTATAGCTTTGCACTGGACTTTGAGCTTGCTTGTGTAGGATAGGTGGGAGGCTTTGAAGTGGGGACGCCAGTTCTCATGGAGCCATCCTTGAAATACCACCCTGGCAACCTTGAGGTTCTAACTCAGGTCCGTTATCCGGATCGAGGACAGTGTATGGTGGGTAGTTTGACTGGGGCGGTCTCCTCCCAAAGAGTAACGGAGGAGTACGAAGGTGCGCTCAGACCGGTCGGAAATCGGTCGCAGAGTATAAAGGCAAAAGCGCGCTTGACTGCGAGACAAACACGTCGAGCAGGTACGAAAGTAGGTCTTAGTGATCCGGTGGTTCTGTATGGAAGGGCCATCGCTCAACGGATAAAAGGTACTCCGGGGATAACAGGCTGATACCGCCCAAGAGTTCATATCGACGGCGGTGTTTGGCACCTCGATGTCGGCTCATCACATCCTGGGGCTGAAGCCGGTCCCAAGGGTATGGCTGTTCGCCATTTAAAGTGGTACGCGAGCTGGGTTTAGAACGTCGTGAGACAGTTCGGTCCCTATCTGCCGTGGACGTTTGAGATTTGAGAGGGGCTGCTCCTAGTACGAGAGGACCGGAGTGGACGAACCTCTGGTGTTCCGGTTGTCACGCCAGTGGCATTGCCGGGTAGCTATGTTCGGAAGAGATAACCGCTGAAAGCATCTAAGCGGGAAACTTGCCTCAAGATGAGATCTCACTGGGATCTTGAATCCCCTGAAGGGCCGTCGAAGACTACGACGTTGATAGGTTGGGTGTGTAAGCGCTGTGAGGCGTTGAGCTAACCAATACTAATTGCCCGTGAGGCTTGACCATATAACACCCAAGCAATTTGCGCGTAAGCCGAATTGTGGTGGTGAAGACGAAAGACCCGAAAATTCGCAACATCACAAATCGCATATCCGAATTAGCCAAGAGTGTTCCTAAGACATTCTGGGCAACCGAATTTCTTGACGACCATAGAGCATTGGAACCACCTGATCCCATCCCGAACTCAGTAGTGAAACGATGCATCGCCGATGGTAGTGTGGGGTTTCCCCATGTGAGAGTAGGTCATCGTCAAGATTCATTTCGCAAAACCCCTATCTGCGCATGCAGGTAGGGGTTTTGTCTTT
>NZ_JBDJLM010000154.1:0-3179 GCF_039673365.1 Pseudomonas sp. TWI923
GCCTAGGCCTCCCGGCCCGACAGCGGCACCCCCCGCCCCGCCCCAACCCCCGCCCCCCCGCCTCCCACCGGGGAGGGGCAGGCCTGGCGTAGATGAATAGCAGGATAACAAATGGTTCGATAATCGCACGAAAGTGCGATTATCGGATTGTAACCGCCCCGCCAGTCTCCTTAATCTGGGCCCATCGCAGCGACGCATGGGCCCGCTGCTCACCGACCCGGCTCGTCCTGACCAGGAGTCTCCAATGGCAGCAATCCTCTCGCTTCACGATGCCGTGAAGCAGTTCATCCAGGATGGCGACAGCGTCGCCCTCGAAGGCTTCACCCACCTGATCCCGACCGCCGCCGGTCACGAGATCATCCGCCAGGGCAAGCGCGACCTGACCCTGGTGCGCATGACCCCGGACCTGATCTACGACCAGCTGATCGGTGCCGGCTGCGCGCGCAAGTTGATCTTCTCCTGGGGCGGCAACCCGGGGGTGGGTTCGCTGCACCGCCTGCGCGATGCGGTGGAAAAGCAGTGGCCGCATGCCATCGAGATCGAAGAACACAGCCACGCCGACCTGGCCAACGCCTATGTCGCCGGCGCTTCCGGCCTGCCGTTCGCAGTGCTGCGCGCCTACGCCGGCTCCGACCTGCCCAAGGTCAACCCGTTGATCAAGAGTGTCACTTGCCCGTTCACCGGCGAAGTGCTCGCCGCCGTGCCGTCGGTACGCCCGGACGTCACCGTGATCCACGCGCAAAAGGCCGACCGCAAGGGCAACGTGCTGCTGTGGGGCATCCTGGGCGTGCAGAAGGAAGCGGCCCTGGCGGCCAAGCGCTGCATCGTCACCGTCGAAGAGATCGTCGATGACCTCAACGCACCGATGAACGCCTGCGTGTTGCCGACCTGGGCCTTGAGCGCGGTGTGCCTGGTACCGGGCGGCGCCCACCCGTCCTATGCCCACGGTTACTACGAACGCGACAACCGCTTCTACCAGGCCTGGGACCCGATCGCCCGCAACCGCGAAACCTTCAGCGCCTGGATCGACACTTACATCCGTGGCACCACCGACTTCACCGAATTCAAGGCCAAGCTGGCCAGCACCGCGGAGGCCGCGCAATG
This sequence comes from Pseudomonas sp. TWI923, assembly GCF_039673365.1. NCBI lineage: Bacteria > Pseudomonadati > Pseudomonadota > Gammaproteobacteria > Pseudomonadales > Pseudomonadaceae > Pseudomonas > Pseudomonas sp. TWI923. The sequence continues at coordinate 1,105 of NZ_JBDJLM010000154.1, forward strand.
AGCTACTCCACTTCCGAAATGATGACCGTCGCCGCCGCCCGGCGCCTGCGCAACGGTGCTGTCTGCTTCGTCGGCATCGGCCTGCCGTCCAAGGCCGCCAACCTGGCGCGCCTGACCTCGTCGCCCGACGTGGTGCTGATCTACGAGTCTGGCCCGATCGGTGCCAAGCCCAGCGTGCTGCCACTGTCGATCGGTGACGGTGAACTGGCGGAAACCGCCGACACCGTGGTGCCGACCGGCGAAATTTTCCGCTACTGGCTGCAGGGCGGGCGTATCGACGTGGGCTTCCTCGGCGCTGCCCAGGTCGACCGCTTCGGCAACATCAACACCACCGTGGTGGGTGACTACCACGCGCCAAAAACCCGCCTGCCGGGTGCCGGCGGTGCGCCGGAGATCGCCGGTTCCGCCAAGCAGGTGCTGATCATCCTCAAGCAGTCGCCACGGGCGTTCGTCGACAAGCTCGACTTCATCACCTCGGTCGGCCACGGCGAAGGCGGCGACTCGCGCAAGCGCCTGGGCCTGCCGGGCGAAGGGCCGGTCGGCATCATCACCGACCTGTGCATCATGGAGCCGGAAGCCGGCACCCACGAGTTTGTCGTGACCTCGATTCACCCGGGCGTGACCCGCGAGCAGATCATCAACGCCACCGGCTGGGCGATCCGCTTTGCCGACAACGCCCAGGAGACCGCGGCGCCGAGCGAGCTCGAGCTGACCGCGCTGCGCGACCTCGAAGCCCGCACCGCCGCCGCCCATGGGCAAGTGGCAGGAGAAGCCTGATGCGTGACGTATTCATCTGTGACGCCATCCGCACCCCCATCGGCCGTTTTGGCGGCGCCCTGGCCGGCGTGCGCGCCGATGACCTGGCGGCGGTGCCGCTCAAGGCGCTGATCGAGCGTAACCCGAGCGTGCAGTGGGACCAGCTCGACGAAGTGTTCTTCGGCTGTGCCAACCAGGCCGGTGAAGACAACCGCAACGTCGCACGCATGGCCCTGTTGCTGGCCGGCTTGCCACAGAGCGTGCCGGGCGTGACCCTCAACCGCCTGTGCGCTTCCGGCATGGATGCCATCGGCACCGCCTTCCGCGCCATCGCCAGCGGCGAGATGGAGCTGGCCATCGCCGGCGGCGTCGAGTCGATGTCGCGTGCGCCGTTCGTCATGGGCAAGGCCGAGAGCGGTTACTCGCGCAACATGAAGCTGGAAGACACCACCATCGGCTGGCGCTTCATCAACCCGCTGATGAAAGCCCAGTACGGCGTAGATGCCATGCCCGAGACGGCCGACAACGTCGCCGACGATTATCAGGTTTCACGCGCCGACCAGGACGCCTTCGCCCTGCGCAGCCAGCAGAAGGCGGGTGCTGCACAGGCCGCCGGCTTCTTCGCCGAAGAGATCGTGCCGGTGCGCATTGCCCATAAAAAGGGCGAGACCCTGGTCGAGCATGACGAGCACCTGCGCCCGGACACCACGCTCGAGGCGCTGACCCGGCTCAAGCCGGTCAATGGCCCGGACAAGACCGTCACCGCCGGCAATGCCTCGGGCGTCAACGACGGTGCCGCCGCGCTGATCCTGGCCTCGGCCGAAGCCGTTAAGAAGCACGGCCTGACCCCACGTGCCCGGGTGCTGGGCATGGCCAGCGCCGGTGTGGCGCCACGGGTGATGGGCATCGGCCCGGTGCCGGCGGTGCGCAAGCTGACCGAGCGCCTGGGTGTGGCCGTGGCCGACTTCGACGTCATCGAGCTCAACGAAGCCTTCGCCAGCCAGGGCCTGGCGGTGCTGCGCGAACTGGGTGTGGCGGATGATGCGCCGCAGGTGAACCCCAATGGCGGCGCCATCGCCCTCGGCCACCCGCTGGGCATGAGTGGCGCGCGGCTGGTGCTGACGGCGTTGCACCAGTTGGAGAAGACTGGCGGGCGTAAAGGCCTGGCGACTATGTGTGTGGGTGTGGGGCAGGGGTTGGCGTTGGCCATCGAAAGGGTTTGAGGTTACTTGCGCCCTCCTGTAGGAGCGGGGGGGGGGGGGGGTTGTGGGGGGGTGCAGCACCCGCCAATATTGGGAAAATAAATAAAAAGGGGCGCA
>NZ_JBDJLM010000155.1:0-3146 GCF_039673365.1 Pseudomonas sp. TWI923
GGGCAAGCCCGCTCCCACGCCGATCTCTGGTCATGGCGTGGGAGCGGGCTTGCCCCGCGATAGGGCCTTTAAGGCAGCAGAACAGTCGAGCCGACAGTACGCCGCGCCGACAACTCACTCTGCGCCTTGGCCGCTTCACTCAACGGATACCGCTGCTGGATATCCACCACCAGCTTGCCGCTGGCGATCATCGCGAACAGGTCATCGGCCATGGCCTGGGTGTTCTCGGCGTTGTTGGCATAGCTCGCCAGCGTCGGCCGGGTGACATACAGCGAACCCTTCTGCGACAAGATCCCCAGGTTCACCCCGGTCACCGCGCCAGAGGCATTGCCGAAGCTCACCATCAGCCCACGCGGCTTCAGGCAGTCCAGCGAAGTCAGCCAGGTATCCGCCCCCACGCCGTCGTACACCACCGGGCATTTCTGACCGTCGGTCAGTTCCAGCACCCGCTGGGCCACGTCTTCACGGCTGTAGTCGATGGTCGCCCAGGCCCCGAGCGCCTTGGCCCGTTCGGCCTTCTCGGCAGAGCTGACAGTACCGATCAGCTTGGCGCCCAACGCTTTGGCCCATTGGCAAGCCAGCGAACCCACACCACCGGCAGCCGCATGGAACAGCACGAAATCACCCGGCTGCACGGCATAGGTCTGCTTGAGCAGGTACTGCGTGGTCAGCCCCTTGAGCATCACCGCCGCCGCCTGCTCGAAGCTGATCGCCTCCGGCAGCTTGACCAGGTTAGCCTCTGGCAGCGTGTGCACCTCGCTGTAGGCCCCCAGCGGCCCACCGGCATAAGCCACGCGGTCGCCCACCTTGATCCGGCTGACGCCCTCACCCACTGCCTCGACCACCCCCGCCGCTTCGGTACCCAGCCCGGAAGGCAGCGACGGCGGCGCATACAGCCCGCCACGGAAATAGGTGTCGATGAAGTTCAGGCCGATCGCATGGTTGCGCACGCGCACCTGCTGCGGGCCGGGCGGGGCCGGGTCGAATTCCACCAGCTGCAACACTTCCGGGCCGCCATGCTGGCTGAACTGGATACGCTTGGCCATCACACACTCCTGTCTGTAGGGCTGCTCGGTTTGCACGAAAAGTGCCTGCGCGACGATCATGCTGCGTTGAAAACAGGCTCGGAATGCTCATTTGCAACCAGCAAACTCCGCTTCCTCGCCTGTTTTCGCCTTGCCTGATCGCCGCTCGGCGACTTTTCGTACAAACCTTAAAGGCCTTCTATCGGACGCCTTTGCTTGATCGCCGTCAACTGCGGCGCGGGGTTTGCCGGTGGTATGCTACGCGGCGAATTTTCCCCGCTCCTTCCAGGTGACCCGATGACCAGCCGCACCGAGGCCGTGAAAGCCTACCTGCTCGACCTGCAAGACCGCATCTGCACTGCCCTCGAGACCGAAGACGGCGGCGCCCGCTTCGTCGAGGATGCCTGGGTGCGCGATGCCGGCGGCGGCGGTCGCACGCGGGTGATCGGCGACGGCAAGGTGATCGAGAAAGGCGGCGTCAACTTTTCCCACGTGTTCGGCAGCGGCCTGCCGCCGTCGGCCAGTGCCCACCGCCCGGAGCTGGCGGGCCGTGGTTTCGAGGCGCTGGGCGTGTCGCTGGTGATCCACCCGCACAACCCGCATGTGCCGACTTCCCACGCCAACGTGCGGTTCTTCATCGCCGAAAAAGAAGGTGAAGAGGCCGTGTGGTGGTTCGGCGGCGGCTTCGACCTGACCCCGTACTACGGCAATGAAGAAGACTGCGTGCACTGGCACCGCGTGGCCGAGCAGGCCTGCGCGCCGTTCGGCGCCGACGTGTACCCGCGCTACAAGGCCTGGTGCGACCGCTACTTCCACCTCAAGCACCGTGGCGAGCCACGCGGCATTGGCGGCCTGTTCTTCGATGACCTGAACGAGTGGGACTTCGACACCTGCTTCGCTTTCATCCGCGCCATCGGTGACGCCTATGTCGAGGCTTACCTGCCAATCGTTCAGCGCCGCAAGGGCACGCCGTATACCCCCGCGCAGCGCGAGTTCCAGGAATACCGCCGTGGCCGCTACGTCGAGTTCAACCTGGTCTACGACCGTGGCACCCTGTTCGGCCTGCAGTCCGGTGGCCGTACCGAGTCGATCCTGATGTCGCTGCCGCCGCAAGTGCGCTGGGGCTACGACTGGAAAGCCGAACCTGGCAGTGAAGAAGCGCGCCTGACCGAGTACTTCCTGCAAGACCGCGACTGGCTCGCCCAGTAAGCCTGTGGATAACCGAGGATCACCCATGGACCAGTATGTCGTTTTCGGTAACCCCATCGGCCACAGCAAGTCGCCGCTGATCCACCGCCTGTTCGCCGACCAGACCGGTGAGGCCCTGGAGTACGCCACCCTGCTGGCGCCGCTGGACGAGTTCAGCGACTGCGCCCGTGGCTTCTTCAAGCAAGGCAGCGGCGCCAACGTCACCGTGCCGTTCAAGGAAGAGGCCTACCGCCTGTGCGACAGCCTCACCCCGCGCGCCCAGCGTGCCGGCGCGGTGAACACCCTGACCAAGCTGGCCGACGGTAGGTTGCAGGGCGACAACACCGACGGTGCCGGGTTGGTGCGCGACCTTACCGTCAACGCCGGGGTCGAACTGGCCGGCAAGCGCATCCTGATCCTCGGCGCCGGTGGCGCGGTGCGCGGTGTGCTGGAGCCGATCCTGGCGCACAAGCCGCAGTCGCTGGTGATCGCCAACCGCACGGTGGAGAAGGCCGAGCAACTGGCCCGTGAGTTCGATGAGCTGGGGCCGGTGGTGGCCAGCGGTTTTGCCTGGTTGCAGGAGCCGGTGGACGTGATCATCAACGCCACTTCGGCAAGCCTGGCTGGCGAGCTGCCGCCGATTGCCGAGAGCCTGGTCGAGGCGGGACGTACCGTTTGCTACGACATGATGTATGGCAAGGAGCCGACGCCGTTCTGCCAATGGGCGAGCAAGCTGGGCGCGGCGAAGGTGCTGGACGGGTTGGGGATGCTGGCGGAGCAGGCGGCCGAGGCGTTCTTTATCTGGCGTGGGGTGCGTCCGGAGACGGCGCCTGTGCTGGATGAGCTGCGTCGGCAGCTAGCTCGCGGCTGAGCTTGGTACCCAATCGCGGGGCAAGCCCGCTCCCACGCAGACCTCTGATCATGGCGTGGGAG
>NZ_JBDJLM010000156.1:0-2991 GCF_039673365.1 Pseudomonas sp. TWI923
GTTGACTTGAGACCGCTGGGGCGGCTTTGCAGCCCTTACGCGACACCAGCCCGCTCCTACCGGTAACCGCGATCGCCTGTAGGAGCGGCCTTGTGTCGCGATAGGGGCGCGCAGCGGCCCCACGGTGTGAAATCAGTGCTGGGTTAGCGGTAGTTGAGTTTCAATACAAAAAAGTCCAGTATGGAATCATAAGTACAAAATGATTTCATACGGCCTTGCGGCCTTTGTCTTTACCTCTGTCTTGCACCACAACCTCCAATAATGAGCGAGCGAGATTCCGATGAAGAAAATCACCCTGATCAGTGGTCTGGCCCTGGGCCTCTTGGCCAGTAGCAACCTGTTCGCCGCCAATTCCGAGCTGCGAATTGGCATCGAAGCGGCCTACCCGCCGTTTGCCTCGAAGAACGACAAGGGCGAAATCGTCGGTTTCGACTATGACATCGGCAATGCCTTGTGCGCGCAGCTCAAGGTCAAGTGTGTATGGACCGAGGTCGAGTTCGACGGGCTGATTCCGTCGCTGAAGGTGAAGAAGATCGACGCCGCCCTGTCGTCGATGACCATCACCGACGAGCGCAAGAAGTCCGTGGATTTCACCCACAAGTACTACTTCACCTCGTCACGGCTGGTGATGAAGAAGGGCGCGGTGGTCGATGACCAGTACCAGAGCCTGGTCGGCAAGACCATCGGTGTGCAGCGCGCCACCACCACCGACCGCTACGCCACCGAGGTGCTCGAGCCCAAGGGCGTCAAGGTCAAGCGCTACAGCAACAACGAAGAGATCTACATGGACCTGGCATCGGGGCGGGTGGATGCGATCTTCGCCGACACCATCCCGCTGGATGACTTCCTGTCGATGCCCCGCGGCGCCGACTACGCCTTCGTCGGCCCGGAGCTGAAGGACCCGAAATACGTTGGCGAAGGTGCCGGCATTGCCGTGCGCAAGGGCAACGGCGAGTTGGTCAGCCAGCTCAACGGCGCCATCGACGCACTGCGGGCCAGTGGCGAGTACCAGAAGATCCAGAGCAAGTACTTCAAGTCGGACATTTACGGCGACTGAGGTGCCCTGGGTTCAAGGCCTGAGCCGTTTCAGGCCTTGAGCTCCTTCAGGTGCTTGTACACCGTCGCCCGTCCCATCCCCAGCACATTGGCCACGTAGTTGGCCGCACTCTTGCCTTTGAAGGCGCCCTCGGCATGCAGGGCCAGCACCAGCTCGCGCTTGTGGTCGCGGTTGAGCACGCTCAGGCTCAACTGGTGCTCGCGCAGCCAGCCATTGAGGAAGGTGTTGATGCGTTCCTGCCAGTCGTCGCGGAACAGCGCATCGGGCTGAGGAATCAGCCGGCTCGGCGAGAGGAACAGGTCCAGCGCCGCCCGGGCGTTTTCGAACAGCGAGATATTCAGGTTGATGCACAGCACCGCCAGCGGCTTGCCTGCGCTGTCGCGCAGCACGGTGCTCAGCGAACGGATCTTCTGCCCGTCCCAGTTGAGCTTCTCGTAGGGGCCGATGTTGGTTTCGTCGGTGCCGGGCTCAAGCAGGTCTTCCAGGGCGGCATCGTCGCCGATCTCGCGTTTGGACAGGTTGTTGGCAATGTAGTCGATCTTCTGGCTGCGCAGGTCGTGCAGCACCACCTCGGCATGGGGGAAGAACAGGGTGGCGATCGCGTCGGCGATGGCCCGGTAGTTGTCCAGGGCCGGGTCGGGGCTAGGTGAAGGCATCGTGGCAGGCTCCATGGGGTATCAGCGCCCTTGTGCCAAGGGCGCTGGGAGTGTGCCGCAATCACGGCGGCGCGTCATCCGTGCGGGCCTCAGCTGGCCTGTTGCAGGCGATACAGGGCATTGGCCAGGGCGATGTCTTCCAGGCCAAGGCCAATGGAGCGGAAGAAGGCGTGGCGCTGGTAGCTCGGCACGGGCGCCTGGCCGCTGAGCAGTTGCGCAAGGTCGCCGATGATCGCCTCGGGCCGCCAGCCGGTCTGCTCGGCGGCGATCAGCATTTCGCCGGCGCTGCCTGGGGTGGTTACCCGGTAATCGCAGTACACATCCATATGCTGCAGGCTGGCCGGGGGCACTTCATGGGCACGCACGGCATTGGTGCTGATCGAGGTGATCAGTGCCGGCTTGCTCAACTGGCCGGGGTCGATCACCGGGCCGGCCGAGGAGGTGCACAGCATGATCACGTCGGCATCGATCAGCGCCTGCTCCAGGCTGTCGGCCAGTTGCAGGCGATCGTCCAGGTCGGTCAGTTGCTGGCGTTGCGCGGCGCTTTGCTGGGCGAGGCTTGGCGAGAACAGGCGGATGTCCTGCCATTGGCGCAGGCCGCGCACGTAGTGCAAGTGGGCGCGGGCAATGGCGCCGCTGCCGATCACGGTCAGGCGCCGGGCCTGGGGTGGGGCCAGGGCGTCGACGGCCACGGCGGTGGTGGCGGCGGTGCGCGCGGTGGTCAGCTCGCCGGCATCGCACAGCAGCAGCGGCTGGCCGCTGTCCATCGACATCAGCAGGGTCCAGGCCGTTACCAGTGGGCCCTGCTCGCGGACTATGTAGGGTGAAGTCTTGAGCCCGTAGACGCGCTCCTCGGCCAGCACCCCGCCATAGTTGATGAAGTCGCCGCGCCCGGCGGGGAACTCCACCAGTTGCTGAGGGGGCTGTACCGCTTCGCCTGCGGCCAGGTCGCGGAACAGCTTGCGCAGGATCTGCGGCACGTCCAACTGGCCGAGCAGGTGGCGGGCGTGTTGTTGATCGATGACGAGGGGCGTGGGCATGGACGGCTCCTGATAAACAGTTTAGTCCATTATGGACTTTTTGTTCTATGGAGCAATATCACGGATTAAGACATCACGGTCAAGCAAAGCAATTGGGGCCGCCCTGCGGCCCTTCGCGGGTCAAGCCCGCTCCCACAGGAGTCGGCTGGGGGCGCGGGCTTTACCCGCGAAGGGCTGCAGTGCAGCCCCAAAAAGTGGGTCCGTCGCCGCAGTGCCCGTTGCGCGGCACCCGCGGGAG
>NZ_JBDJLM010000157.1:0-2912 GCF_039673365.1 Pseudomonas sp. TWI923
ATCGAGTCGAACCAACAAGGCGTACAGCGATGAAACAACAGGAGTAACTGGCCCGAAACAGATGTGGGAGCTGGCTTGCCAGCGATGCGCCGCGCGGGCGGCGCTCGATCTCATGGGCGCTGCAAACCTTGCGGCGAACACCTGTGAGCCCTAACGCGATAACAGCCATGCCCATCAATACACAAAATCCCCTACGACCATCGTCGCACCACCACATTCCCCACCCCTCGAAAAACCCGAACCCCACCCCATTTTCCCTGCATGATCTAGTCTTTTAGCTACACATTCCCCCTCCCACCCCTGCGACAATCAGCCCCAGCAACAAATGTACTAACTTGTTAATTAGCTTGCTAAGGGCTTAAACTGCGCCGCATTCCACCTGCGAGATCCCTGGCATGAAAGACACCCCCCGCGCCACTGGCGCCCCCACAATCATCCTGGTCGGCTTGGGCGTGATCGTCGCCCTGCTCGGCCTGCTGCTGGCCGCCGGCGGCTTCAAGCTCGCCGGCCTCGGCGGATCCTGGTACTTCCTGGTCGGTGGCCTGGCCATGGCCATCGCCGGCCTGCTCATCGCCCGACGCAAACCCGCCGGCGCCTGGCTGTACGCCGTATTCCTGCTCGGTACGCTGATCTGGGCAGTGGCCGATGCCGGCCTGGTCTTCTGGCCGCTGTTCTCGCGCCTGTTCATGTTCGGCGCGATCGGCATGCTGGTGGCACTGGTCTATCCGCTGCTGGTACGCGCCCAAGGCGGCAGCACTGGCCGTGGCGCCTATGGCATCGCCGGTGTGCTGGCCGTGGTGCTGGCGATTGCCGCCGGCAACATGTTCGTCGCCCACCCCAGCGTCGCCCCCACCGGCAAAGGCCCAGGCCTGACCCCGGTCGAAGCTGGCAAGGAGCAGAAGGACTGGGCCCACTACGGCAACACCGAAGGCGGCAGCCGCTTCGCAGCCCTGGACCAGATCAACCGTGGCAACGTCGACAAACTGCAAGTGGCCTGGACCTACCACACCGGTGACGTGGCCATCAGCGACGGCAACGGCGCCGAAGACCAGCTCACCCCGCTGCAGGTTGGCAACAAGGTGTTCATCTGCACCCCGCACAACAACCTGATCGCCCTCGACGCAGACACCGGCAAGGAGCTGTGGAAGAACGCCATCAACGCCCAGTCCAAGGTCTGGCAGCGTTGCCGTGGCATGGCCTACTTCGACGCCAGCGCGCCGATCGCCCAGCCTTCCCAGCCAGGCAGCTCGCCGATCACGGTCGCCAGCGTGCCCGCCGCTGCCAACTGCCAGCGTCGCCTGCTCACCAACACCATCGACGGCCGCCTGATCGCCGTGGACGCCGACACCGGCGAGTTCTGCCAAGGCTTCGGCAATAACGGCCAGGTCAACCTGATGACGGGCCTGGGCAATGTGCCCGACTCGTACTACCAGCTGTCGTCCGCCCCCTTGATGGCCGGTACCACCGTGGTGGTCGGCGGTCGGGTGGCCGACAACGTCCAGACCGACATGCCCGGCGGCGTGATCCGCGGCTTCGACGTGATCACCGGGGAAATGCGCTGGGCCTTCGACCCGGGCAACCCGCAAGACCGTAAAGCCCCTGAAGGCGACAGCACCTACGTGCGCAGCACCCCCAACAGCTGGGCACCGATGTCTTACGATCCGGCCATGAACACCCTGTTCCTGCCGATGGGTTCCTCGTCCACCGACATCTACGGTGTCGAGCGCAACCAGCTGGACCACACCTACGGCGCTTCGGTGCTGGCCCTGGACGCCACCACTGGCGACCAGAAGTGGGTGTACCAGACCGTGCACAACGACCTCTGGGACTTCGACCTGCCGATGCAGCCGAGCCTGATCGATTTCACCAAGGACGATGGCCAGACCGTGCCAGCAGTGGTGATCGGCACCAAGGCCGGGCAGATCTTCGTGCTCGACCGCGCCACCGGCAAGCCGTTGACCCAAGTCGATGAAGTACCGGTCAAGCCGAGCAACATCCCCAACGAGCCGTACTCGCCCACCCAGCCGAAATCCGTCGGCATGCCGCAGATCGGCGCGCAGACCCTGACCGAATCGGACATGTGGGGCGCCACCCCGTTCGACCAGCTGCTGTGCCGCATCGACTTCAAGAAGATGCGCTACGACGGCCTGTACACCGCGCCAGGCACCGACCTGTCGCTGAGCTTCCCGGGTTCGCTCGGTGGCATGAACTGGGGCAGCCTGTCGACTGACCCGGTGCACGGTTTCATCTTCGTCAACGACATGCGCCTGGGCCTGTGGATCCAGATGATCCCTTCGCAGAACAAGGGCGCTGCCGCGGGCGGTGGTGAAGCGCTGAACACCGGCATGGGTGCCGTGCCGCTCAAGGGCACGCCGTATGCGGTGAACAAGAACCGCTTCCTGTCGGTAGCCGGCATCCCGTGCCAGGCGCCGCCGTTCGGCACCCTGACCGCCATCGACATGAAGACCCGGCAAATTGCCTGGCAAGTGCCGGTGGGCACCGTCGAGGATACCGGCCCCCTGGGTATCCGCATGCACCTGCCGATCAAGATCGGCCTGCCGACCCTGGGCGGCACCCTGTCGACCCAAGGTGGCCTGCTGTTCATTGCTGGCACCCAGGACTTCTACCTGCGCGCCTATGACAGCAGCAACGGCAACGAAATCTGGAAAGCCCGCCTGCCAGTGGGCAGCCAGGGCGGCCCGATGACCTACGTTTCGCCCAAGACCGGCAAGCAGTACGTGGTGGTCACCGCCGGCGGCGCGCGTCAGTCGACCGACCGTGGCGACTACGTGATGGCATACGCACTGCCATAAACCTCTGACAGACATCGCGGGGGCCACCCCCCCCCCCCCAATTAATGGGAGGCGGGGGTGCCCCCGCATGTTTGAACCCAAGAGAAACAAAAAAAACCA
>NZ_JBDJLM010000158.1:0-2537 GCF_039673365.1 Pseudomonas sp. TWI923
TTGTTAATAAATTTTCGATTTCGGGGTTTAACCCGCTCCCACAGGGGCCAATTTTGTCCTTGGCGATCCAAATGAATCCGACCACCACCGTCGGATTTGGTCAAAATTTGTGCTATAATCCGCGCCCGCGATTTCCCTGCACACCAGAACCGGTCACTGACATGCAAGCAGCCAAACCACTCTACGACTATCCCAAGTACTGGGCCGAATGCTTCGGGCCAGCGCCGTTCCTGCCGATGAGCAGGGAGGAGATGGATCAGCTCGGCTGGGATTCCTGCGACATCATCATCGTGACCGGTGACGCCTACGTCGACCATGCGTCGTTCGGCATGGCCATCATCGGCCGCCTGCTCGAGGCCCAGGGCTTCCGGGTGGGCATCATTGCCCAGCCGAACTGGCAGTCCAAAGACGACTTCATGAAGCTCGGCGAGCCGAACCTGTTCTTCGGCGTCGCGGCCGGCAACATGGACTCGATGATCAACCGCTACACCGCGGACAAGAAGATCCGCTCCGACGACGCCTACACCCCTGGCGGCTTGGCCGGCAAGCGCCCGGACCGCGCCAGCCTGGTGTACAGCCAGCGCTGCAAGGAAGCCTACAAGCACGTGCCTATCGTGCTCGGCGGCATCGAGGCCTCGCTGCGCCGCATCGCCCACTACGACTACTGGCAGGACAAAGTCCGCCACTCGATCCTGGTGGACGCCAGCGCCGACATCCTGCTGTACGGCAACGCCGAGCGGGCCATCGTCGAGGTTGCCCAGCGCCTGTCCCAGGGCGAGCCCATCGAGCAGATCACCGACGTGCGCGGCACGGCGTTCATTCGCCGCGACACGCCCCAGGGCTGGTACGAGATCGACTCCACCCGCATCGACCGTCCGGGCCGGGTCGACAAGATCATCAACCCCTACGTCAACACCCAGGACACTCAGGCCTGCGCCATCGAGCAGGCCAAGGGCGAGCAGGACGACCCGAACGAAGCCAAGGTGGTGCAGATCCTCGACAGCCCGCAGATTACCCGGGAAAAGTCGGTGATCCGCCTGCCATCGTTCGAAAAGGTGCGCAACGACCCGGTGCTCTACGCCCACGCCAACCGCGTGCTGCACCTGGAGACCAACCCCGGCAACGCCCGCGCCCTGGTGCAGAAGCACGGCGAGGTGGATGTGTGGTTCAACCCGCCACCCATCCCCATGACCACCGAAGAAATGGACTACGTGTTCGGCATGCCCTACGCGCGTGTTCCGCACCCGGCCTATGGCAAGGAACGCATCCCGGCCTACGAGATGATCCGTTTCTCGGTCAACATCATGCGTGGCTGTTTCGGTGGCTGCACCTTCTGCTCGATCACCGAGCACGAAGGCCGGATCATCCAGAACCGCTCGCACGAGTCGATCCTGCACGAAATCGAAGAGATGCGTGACAAGGTGCCAGGCTTCACCGGCGTGGTCTCCGACCTTGGCGGCCCGACCGCCAACATGTACCGCATCGCCTGCAAGAGCCACGAGATCGAGAAGCACTGCCGCAAGCCGTCGTGCGTGTTCCCCGGCATCTGCGAGAACCTCAACACCGACCACAGCTCGCTGATCGAGCTGTACCGCAAGGCCCGCGCCTTGCCGGGGGTGAAGAAGATCCTGATTGCCTCGGGCCTGCGCTACGACCTGGCGGTGGAATCGCCGGAGTACGTGCGCGAGCTGGTGACCCACCACGTCGGTGGCTACCTGAAGATTGCCCCGGAGCACACCGAGCGTGGCCCGCTGGACAAGATGATGAAGCCGGGTATCGGCACCTACGACCGCTTCAAGCGCATGTTCGAGAAGTTCTCGAAAGAGGCGGGCAAGGAGCAGTACCTGATCCCGTACTTCATCGCCGCGCATCCGGGCACCACCGACGAAGACATGATGAACCTAGCCCTCTGGCTCAAGGGCAACGGCTTCCGCGCCGACCAGGTGCAGGCGTTCTACCCGTCGCCCATGGCCTCGGCCACGGCCATGTACCACTCGGGCAAGAACCCGCTGCGCAAGGTCACCTACAAGAGCGAAGGGGTGGAGATCGTCAAGAGCGAGGAGCAGCGCCGCCTGCACAAGGCATTCCTGCGCTACCACGACCCGAAGGGCTGGCCGATGCTGCGTGAAGCGCTGGAGCGCATGGGCCGCGCCGACCTGATCGGCCCGGGCAAGCACCAGCTGATCCCGCTGCACCAGCCGCAGACCGACAGCTACCAGAGCGCCCGGCGCAAGAACTCCACGCCGGCCGGCAGCCACAAGGTGGGCAAGGAGCAGAAGATCCTCACCCAGCACACCGGCCTGCCGCCGCGTGCCAGCGATGGCAGCAAGCCGTGGGACAAGCGCGAGAAGGCCAAGGCCGAAGCGTTCGCCCGCAACCAGCAGGCGGCCAAGGAGCGCAAAGAGGCGGCCAAGGGTGGCGGCAAGGGCAAGAAGCCGCGTCAGCCAGTCATCCCGCGTTAATTGGTCCATTTTGGGGCTGCTGCACAGTCCTTTCGCGACACAAGGCCGCTCCTACAGGAGATCGCATTCGCCTGT
>NZ_JBDJLM010000159.1:0-2487 GCF_039673365.1 Pseudomonas sp. TWI923
CCCACAGGTACTGCGCAGGGTCAAGAACTTGCGCGGACCATGTGGGAGCGGCGGTGCGGCGATCCGATTTACCCGCGAAGGGAGGCCCCGATGACTTCAGCTGGGGCGCTTGGCCAGAAACGGCGGCAGGTACAGCCCCAGATACGCCTCGAACACCCGCATCCCTTCTTCTGCCATGCGCGGGGTGATCTGCTCGTGCAGCTGCATTGAGCGGGCATACACCCGATCGCTCAGCTCCATCGCCAAGGCGAACACATGCACATCCCGCGGCATCGCCGGCAACTGGAAATGCCGGTCGAACAGCTGGTGCATCAACTCGCCCAGTTCCAGGTCGTGCTGGCGGTCAGCCTGGACCACTTCGCTCAGGCCATGCTGGGCCAGGATCAGTTGCCGCGCTGCGGCGTCCTCGTTGTAGATGTCGAGCATGCGCTGCTCGATCAACCGTGACAGGCCATGCCAGGTGCTGAACGCCGCGCTGTCGATCGGTGCGCTCAAGGCTTCGCGAAAGGCCCGGTGCACATCGGCGGTCAGCGCTTCGAGCAGGGCCGGCACGCTGGCGAAGAAGTGGTACACCGACGACGGCGGGATCTGCGCCCGCTCGGCGACGTTGTAGATCGACAACCCCGCCACCCCTTGCCCGGCCAGCAGCTCGCGCGCAGCCGCCAGGATCGCTTCGATCCTGGCCTGGCTGCTGGCGCGTGGCTTGCGCGGGGTGGCGGAGCGGTTCATCAGTTGCTGATGGCCAGGATGCTGGCCTGGTAGGCGCCGACGAACAGGTCGAAGTCGCCGACTTCCTCCTGTTCCAGCTCGGACTGCTTGGCGATCGACTCGCGGGCAAGCGTTTCGAAGGCCTGTTGCAGTGCGCTGTCCAGTGGCTGCTCGCGGAACGATTCGGCGTGCAGCTGGCTCTGGCGCAGGGAGAACTGCACGAAGTTCTCCTGGTGTTCGGTCATGCTTGCCAGTACCTGGGCCGACGGGGTCAGTTCAGGGTCATCGACCTTGGCTTGCTGGGCTTGCAGGGCCTTGGCGTGCTCGTTGCCGCCTTGGGCACGGTCGAGCAGCTCGGCCATCTGGCCGATACGGCCGATGAGCTCGCTGGCCCAGTCCTTGAGCGCGATCGGCTGGCCGTTACGCTGCAGCGCAAGGCCCGGGCGACGGCCTTCCTTGACCACGGTCAGGAAGTTGCTGGTGCACTGGCCGCATTCGCCGTTGTCCAGCTGCGGGCTGTCGTCCAGCGCACAGAGCAGCAGGAAGGCGTCGAGGAAGCGCGCTTCGGTGAGGTCGATGCCCACCGGCAGGAACGGGTTGATGTCCAGGCAACGCACTTCGACGTACTGCACGCCACGAGAGATCAGGGCCTGGATCGGCCGCTCGCCGGTGTAGGTCACGCGCTTGGGGCGGATGTTCGAGTAGTACTCGTTCTCGATCTGCAGGATGTTGGTGTTGAGCTGCACCCACTCGCCATCCTTGTGCGTGCCGACCTCGACGTAGGGCGGGTAGGGCGTGCCCACCGCCTTGCGCAGGCTGTCGGTGTAGCTGGCGAGGTTGTTGTAGCAGGGCGTGAGGCCCGCCTGGGCGTTGCTCTGGTAACCCAGGTCGCTCATGCGCAGGCTGGTGGCGTAGGGCAGGTAGAGGGTGTTGGCGTCGAGCTCTTCGAGCTGGTGCGGGCGGCCGCGCAGGAAGCCTTTGTCCAGCGTCGGCGAGGCACCGAACAGGTACATCAGCAGCCAACTGTAGCGGCGGAAATTGCGGATCAGCGCGATGTAGGCCGAGGACTGGTAGTCGCGGTCGTCCTCTGCGCTGCCTTCTTCGGCGCGCAGCAATGGCCACAGTGCTTCAGGCAGCGAGAAGTTGTAGTGGATGCCGGCGATGCACTGCATGGTGCGGCCGTAACGCAGGGCCAGGCCCTTGCGGTACACGTGCTTGAGCTTGCCGATGTTCGAGGTGCCGTACTCGGCGATCGGGATGTCCTCCTCGGCCGGCAGCGCGCAGGGCATCGACGGGCTCCACAGCAACTCCTCGCCGAGCTTGCTGTAGACGAAGCGGTGGGTCTGTTCGAGGCTTTCGAGCACCTTGGCCGGGTCGGCCAGGGCTGGGGTGATGAACTCCAGCAGCGACTCGGAATAGTCAGTGGTGATCTGCTCGTTGGTCAGCGCCGAACCCAGGGCTTCGGGGTGCGGGGTCTGGGCCAGGCGACCGTCTTGGGTCACGCGCAGGCATTCGCGCTCAATGCCGTGCAGGCACTGCTTGAGCAGGTCGAGGTTGTCGCCGAGCAGGCTCAGGCGGCGGTTGAGGAGGTCGCTCAAGATGGATTCCTTCACGCGTCAGTCGCCCCAATATGGGGGTAGGAGTGACGGTCTACAAGGGTAGTTGGGAAAGGAACTGGCGTTGTCGCCTGGTTGCGCGGTTCCGACGCCAATAACGCGGGACCGCTGCGCGCTCCATCGCCGGCAAGCCGGCTCCCACAAGACCCTGTGGGAGCCGGCT
>NZ_JBDJLM010000160.1:0-2428 GCF_039673365.1 Pseudomonas sp. TWI923
CCCCCGTGTTTGTATACTCTGGGGGGGGCGGGTTCTCCCCCCGCGATTGCGTTGGTGTGGCAGTGGCTATCATGAAGGGCAGGCCTATTTCGGAACCTTACCCATGACCCTGATCAGCCGCGAACCCTGGTGGCTCGTGCCACCCCAGCCCGGGCAGAAAGAGCAGGACCTGCACTGGGGCTACCTGGAAATCTACGCCGATGGCCGTACCGTGTTTGTCGACCAGCGCCCCAGCGAGCGCGAAATGGCCGAGCGCAAGAGCTGTCGCAACTTCCCCGAAGCACTCAAGCCCTGACCTCAGCCTTCCAGCTGGGCCAGGCGCTCCTCCAGCGCGGCGATCCGTGCTTCCAGCGCTTCGATGCGCTCCTGCGAGACACTGCCGGCACTGTTGCGTGCGCCACCTTCCTGCTGACGCGCGGCGAGTATCGCCTCGATTTCCGCCGGATCGCCCAGGGCGTGGGTGTAGCGGTCTTCTCGCTGGCCGGCCTGGCGCGGCAGGTGCAGGGCCAGGCCACGGGAGATCAGGCGCTCCAGCTGGTGCTGGACCTGGTCGACGTCTTCGAAATCATGCAGGCGGTTGCTGCGGGTCAGCAGTTCGTTCAGGGTTTGCGGGCCGCGCAGGAACATCAGGCCCATCAGCACCAGTTGCGCCGGTACCAGTTCCAGCGCCTTGTCCACCCGCTGTTCCCAGCGGTCGGCACGGCTGCCCATCTGCAGGCGGGCCATGTTCTGCCCTTCGAGGGCGCGCAGGGCTTGGCCAACCTGGCCGGGGGAGAGGTTCATGACAGGTTCGCGGCTGGTTTTCTGGTTGCAGGCCAGGACCAGGGCATTGAGGGTCAGGGGGTAGGTTTCCGGGCTGCTGGCCTGCTTTTCGATCAACGAACCGAGAACGCGGATTTCGGTGCTGTTGAAGCGGCCTTCGCCGGTGCTTTCGTGTTCAGACATGGCCCTGTCTCATTGCGAGGAAAAGGCCACTAGCCTAGGTAAAGTGCCTGGCTTAAGCAATCGTCGATAACTTCGCGGGGCCGCTCCCACTGAACATGGGAGCGGCCCCGCGATGGCCGCGTCAGGCGTTGCGCTGCTCCATGGCCTGGCACGCGGCGGCGGTGAACAGCACATCGGTGGAGGAGTTCAGCGCCGTCTCGGCCGAGTCCTGCAGCACGCCGATGATGAAACCGACCGCCACCACCTGCATGGCGATCTCGCTGGGAATACCGAACAGGCTGCAGGCCAGCGGGATCAGCAGCAGCGAACCACCGGCCACACCCGAGGCGCCGCAGGCACAGACCGCCGCCACTACGCTGAGCAGCACGGCGGTGGGCAGGTCGACCGGGATGCCCAGGGTGTGCACGGCCGCCAGGGTCAGCACAGTGATGGTGATCGCCGCGCCGGCCATGTTGATGGTCGCGCCCAGGGGGATCGACACCGAGTAGGTGTCCTCGTGCAGGCCGAGCTTTTCCGACAATGCCAGGTTGACCGGGATGTTGGCCGCCGAGCTGCGGGTGAAGAACGCGGTGATGCCGCTTTCGCGCAGGCACAGCAGGGTCAGCGGGTAAGGGTTGCGGCGGATTTTCCAGAATACGATCAGCGGGTTCATCACCAGTGCCACGAACAGCATGCAGCCCATCAGCACGCCCAAAAGGTGCAGGTAGCCCAGCAGCGCTTCCAGGCCGGATTGCGCCAGGGTCGAGCTGACCAGGCCGAAAATGCCCAGTGGGGCGAAGCGAATGACCACGCGCACGATCAGGGTGACGCCGTTGGACAAGTCCTCGACCACGGTGCGGGTGGTGTCATTGGCATGGCGCAGGGCAATGCCCAGGCCGATGGCCCAGGTCAGTACGCCGATGAAGTTGGCATTGAGCAGGGCGTTGATTGGATTGTCGACGGCGCTCAGCAACAGGTTCTGCATTACTTCGGTGATGCCGCCAGGGGCGCTGAGCGTGGCTTCGCTGGTGTTCAGCACCAGCTGCGAGGGGAACAGCAGGCTGGCGGCCACGGCCACCACTGCAGCGGCAAAGGTGCCCAGCAGGTACAGCCAGAGGATCGGGCGGATATGGGTTTCCTGGCCGTGGCGGTGGTTGGCGATCGAGGCCATCACCAGGATGAACACCAGCACGGGGGCAACCGCTTTGAGGGCGCTGACGAACACCTTGCCAAGAAAGCCAAGGTCACGGGCCACGGAGGGCGCGAGCAGGGCCAGGGCGATGCCGGCCACCAGGCCGATGCAGATCTGCGTCACCAGGCCGGTGCGGTTGATGAGGCGAAGAACGGGGGTCATGTGCAGCGCAATCCAGTTACGTGAAAGGGCGCGACTTTACCATACCCCGCAGGCAGCACTGCCCCCTGTAGGAGCGGCCTTGTGTCGCGAAAGGGCTGCGCAGCAGCCCCCCCCCACGGAGTCAACAGCACCAAGGCCCGGGCCGCGGCG
>NZ_JBDJLM010000161.1:0-2392 GCF_039673365.1 Pseudomonas sp. TWI923
ACCATATAGATTGCTGGGGCCGCTGCGCGGCCCTTTCGCGGCACAAGGCCGCTCCAACAGCGGACGTGCAAGTCCATTGTGCGGGAGCAACTGCCTTGTATTGCCAGTACAGGTCACTCCGCAATCAGCCCGGCTCACCTTCCTTGATCAGGTGCCCTGCCAAGGTACGCAGCGGCCCCAGTTGACGGCAGATCAGCGCCAGTTGGGTCTGCACCAGGCGCTGGTGCTCGTCCAGATCCTCGGGCATCTGCTCCAGCGCATTGGCCAGGGCCTCTTCCGCGTCGCTGTGGATCGCCACCGGCAGGCGCGCGGCCAGGCCGTTGGCGATTTCGTCGAGGCTGGCGGCCAAGGTCTGGCCTGCACCCTCGATCAGCTGTTCATGGACCTCGGCCGGCAACGCCGTGTCGCGGTGTGCCCCAAGCCCTGAGAGATAACTGAGCAGGGTGTGCGACAGCACCAGGAAGCGGAAGCCGACATCCGCTTCCTTACGGAAATGCCCGGGCTCCATGAGCATGTTGGCCAGGGTGGTGGACAGCGCGGCGTCGGCGTTGTGCGCGTTGCGCCGGGCCAGGCGGTAGGCCAGGTCGTCGCGCTTGCCATGGGCGTACTGCTGCATGATCTGGCGCAGGTACTGGCTGGCGCAGGCCAGGGTATTGCCCAGCACCTTGTTCAGCCGGCGGCCCTGCCAGTCGGGCAGGAACAGGAACACCGCGAGGATGGCGATCAGGCTACCGACCAGGGTATCGAACAGGCGCGGCAGGAACAGCCCGTAGCCATCACCGGTCTGGTTGAAGCAGAACAGCACCATCAGGGTGATCGCCGCCGTGGCCAGGGTGTAGCGGGTGGTGCGGTTGACGAAGAACACCACCCCGGCGACCACGGCGAAGGCCGACTGCATCAACGGGTTGGGGAACAGGTCGAACAGCGCCCAGCCCACGGTCAGGCCGATGGCGGTGCCGAGCATCCGCTGGCCCAGCTTGCGCCGGGTCGCCCCGTAGTTGGGCTGACAGACGAACAGCGTGGTGAGGATGATCCAGTAGCCCTGGGTCGGGTGGATCAGGTGCACCATGCCGTAACCCACCGACAGTGCCAGCGACAGGCGCAGGGCGTGGCGGAACAGCAGCGAGGTGGGGGTCAACTGGGTGCGCAAGCGCTGCCACACATCCTTCAGGTTGCGCGGCGAGCGGTCGAGCAGGCTGCTGTCGCTGGCGTCTGCCAGGCTGTCCGGGTTGCTCGCGGCGCCCAGCAGGCGGTCCAGCGTGGCCAGGTTGGCGGCCAGGGCCCGCAGTGAGCGCAGCAGCCCGCGCCAGGCGGGGTTGTTCTGTTCGCGCAAGTGCTCCAGCGAAGCATTCAGGTCTTCCAGCGCTTCGGGGTAGCCGCTGGCGAGCACGAACGGCTGGCGCAGGCGGATCGAGCGCGCCAGCTCCTGGCAGGAGGCACCCTGTTTGCGCAGCAGGCGCTGGCAACGGAACATCACGTCGCTGTGGAAGAACGCCTCGTTGAGGGCGTTGTAGGGGTAGTGCGAGGCGCTGACCCGTTCGTGCAGGTCCTGGGCCAGGAAGTACAGCTTGAGGTAGCGGCTGACCTTGGAGTTGGGCTGACTATTGCCGACACGGTGCAGGATGATTTCCTTGGCGGCGTTGAGCGCGGCCACCACCTTGCCGTTCTGCTTGGCCAGTTCCAGGCGCGTGGCCTCGACGTCCAGGCCGCGGATCGGCTCGAACAGGCTGGCCTTGAGCTTGAGGTAGCTGCCCAGTTCATAGAACAGCTTGGCCAGGCTCTGTTGCACCGGCTGGTTGGAAAACAGCGCCTGCCACAGCACCGACAGCAGCCCGTACCAGGCGGCGCCGGTCACCAGCAGCAGCGGCTCGTGCCAGAAGTCATTGACCTCGCCGCCGCGCTGGTCCACGCCGATCATTGTATACACCGACAGGATCAAGGTCGCCGAGGCGATCGCCCCGTAGCGCTCGCCCAGTGCGCCGAGCATGGTCAGGCCGAAGGCGGCCAGGGCCAGGGCGATGGCGAAGATCCAGGGGTAGGGGAACAGCAGCTCCACCGACAGGGCGGCGATGGCAAAACAGCCGAGGGTGACCAGCAGGGCGCTGAGGCGGCCCTGCCAACCGTCATCGGTCTCGGCCAGCGCGCTGGCGATGATGCCGAGGAACAGCGGGATGAGCAGGCTCATCTCGTTCTGGTACCAGCACCAGGCCATGCTGCCGGTGAGGGCGATGGTCACACGAATGGCGTAGCTGAACTTGTCTTGGCCCCACAGGCGACGCAATGAATGGCGGAACGAGCTCGATGACATGATGGCCTGCTGGGCAGTTTGCGGACTAGAACCTTGGGGGCCCATCGCGGGGCAAGCCCGCTCCCACGAGACACAGGAGGCCTT
>NZ_JBDJLM010000162.1:0-2260 GCF_039673365.1 Pseudomonas sp. TWI923
CCGTTCTTTGTTTCTCCCTGAATGGGGGGGCGGGGCGCGCGCCCCCCATTTAGCTGCCCTCGCCCCGCTCCTACAGGTTTTCCTGTTACCAGTGAAACAACTCCCGCCGGGCCCCCTCGGTGATCGCCACGATGCCCGGGTGCTTGACCTTGCGTTCCACCGAGATGGCATAGAAAGACTCGTTCACCGCCTCGGTCTGGCCGATCAGCCGTACCCCGTACTGGCGGCACACTTCTTCGGCGATCACGCTGGGGGCGACGAAGATGCCGCTGCCGGACTGGCCGAAGGCCTGCATCAGCGCGCTGTCGTCGAACTCACCGACAATGCGCGGCTGCACCTGCTGCTCGGCCAGCCAGCGCAGCAGGCGGCTGCGCACTACGGTTTCCTGGCCGGGAATCAACAGCGGCGCATCGTCCAGGCAGGCGGGGAACGGCTTGTCGAGCTGTGCGGCCAAGGTGTGTGTGGCAAAGAAGCTCAGGCCGCATTCTCCCAGCTTCTGGCTGTAACCCTTGATGTCCAGGTGGTTGGGCATGGGGCTGTCGGATATCACCAGGTCCAGGCGCTGGATCGCCAGGTCTGCGAGCAGGCGCTCGAGCTTGTCTTCGCGGCAGCTGATGCGCAGCACCTCGTCCAGCTCCATGGTTGGCGCCAACAGGCGGTAAACGATGGACTTGGGCACCACGTCGGCCACCCCCACGCGGAACAGGATCTGTTCCTGAGGGCCGGCACGCAGCATGGCTTCCAGCTCGCCGCCGATCTGGAACATCTGCTCGGCATAGGTGAGTGCCTGGCGGCCGGTTTCGGTCAGCTCCAGCTGACGACCGACGCGCTGGAACAGCTCCAGGTTCCAGGTCTGCTCGAACAGGCTGATCTGCCCACTGATCGTCTGCGGCGTAAGATTCAGTTGCTCGCTGGCGCGGGCGATACTCCCGGTCTTTGCTACAGCCCAGAAGTAATGAAGCTGGCGGTAGTTGAGCATGGTGTTTCCGGATTCGTAAAAACCGAAGTATATCAGCTGAAAATACGAATTTTCCGGATGTTTCGGCCCCTCTAGAATGCGACCCCATCAGGCGCCCCGCGCGCCGCACGGATATCGACAAGCGAGGACCCCATGTTGCAACTCAAATCCATCGGTACGCCCCTGGTACTGGCCCTGGCGTTGTTCGCCCTGAGCGGCTGCGACCAGGCCGAGAAGTCCGCCCAGCAGATGCTCGACCAGGCCGCCGAAACGGCCAAGCAGGCCATCGACAAGACCAACGATGCCGCCCAGCAGGCGCTGAGCGACGCCATCGGCAGCGATGGCGAGAAGGCCAAGGCCGAAGACGACAAGAAAAACACCCAAGACATCTGACCCACCGGACCTGAAGCAGGACTGACCAATGGAATATTTGCTGGAACTCGCCGCTAGCCCCACCGCCTGGGTTGCCCTTGCCACCCTGGTGGCCATGGAGGTCGTACTCGGCATCGACAACCTGATCTTCATCTCGATCCTCACCAACAAGCTGCCTGAACAATTCCGCTCGAAGGCGCGACGCATCGGTATCAGCATGGCCTTGGTCATGCGCCTGGCGCTGCTCAGCACCGTGGCCTGGATCGTCCAGTTGACCGAGCCGGTGATCGATGTGTTCGGCCACGCCTTCTCGTGGAAGGACATGATCCTCATCGCCGGTGGCTTGTTCCTGCTGTGGAAGGCGACCAAGGAGATCCATGAAAGTGTCGACCCCCATGGCGCCAAGGAAGAGTCCAAGCTCGGCAGCACCGTGACCATTGGTTTCACCGCGGCGATCTTCCAGATCCTGCTGCTGGACATCGTCTTCTCGATCGACAGCATCATCACCGCCGTGGGCATGACCGAGCACCTGCCGATCATGATCATCGCCGTGATCAGCGCCGTGATCGTGATGCTGGTGGCCGCCGACCCGCTGGCCAAGTTCATCAACGACAACCCGACCGTGGTGATGCTGGCCCTGGGCTTCCTGATCATGATCGGCATGACCCTGATCGCCGAAGGCTTCGGCGCCCATGTACCGAAAGGCTACGTGTATGCCGCCATGGCCTTCTCGACGGTGATCGAGATGCTCAACATCATGGCCCGCCGGGCCCGGTTGAAGCGCGAGGCTGCTGAAGGTTGAGGTAGTTTCGCCAAGCTTTCGCGGGGGGACTAGGTGCCGCGCCCCCCCCCAGGGGCTTGGCCCCCGATGGGTGGTGACATGCCGGCACGGGTGGGCCGGGGCGGGGGGGTGGGCGGGGGCACCCCCGG
>NZ_JBDJLM010000163.1:0-2256 GCF_039673365.1 Pseudomonas sp. TWI923
CCTACAGGGAGTTGCGTTTCTCTGTAGGAGCGGCCTTGTGCCGCGAAAGGGCTGCAAAGCAGCCCCTCCTGCACAACCCGCTTGTAAAGACAAGTGCAACCGTCCCTCGGACGGGGCTTCCCCAAGTGCAACCTTTGCATGCACAATCGCGCCCCTCTTCCCCGGTTGAGTTGGGCGAAACGTCTATTTCGCCATTCTCAGCCTGTTGCAGTCTTGCGAGTGGAGCTTCACCCGGAATGAATGAGCAGGCCCCAAGCGTTGAACAACGCTTTGCAGAATCGACCCCCGCCACCCTTGGCAGCTGGTCGCGTCACGACACCACCTGGATGCTGGGCCTGTTCGGCACGGCCATCGGCGCCGGAACCCTGTTCCTGCCGATCAACGCCGGCCTCGGCGGCTTCTGGCCGCTGCTGATCCTCGCGGCGCTGGCGTTCCCCATGACTTACTTCGCCCACCGCGGCCTGACCCGTTTCGTGCTGTCCGGGCGTAGTGGCGGCGACATCACCCAGGTCGTGGAAGAGCACTTCGGCATCAAGGCCGGTGCGCTGATCACCGTGCTGTACTTCTTCGCCATCTTCCCGATCCTGCTGATCTACAGCGTAGCCCTGACCAACACCGTCAGCAGCTTCATGGAGCACCAGCTGCACATCGCGCCGCCGCCGCGGGCGATCCTGTCGTTCGTGTTGATCCTCGGCCTGCTGGCGATCGTGCGTTGCGGTGAGCAGGCCACGGTCAAGGTCATGAGCCTGCTGGTCTACCCGTTCATCGTCGCCCTGGCGCTGCTGGCCCTGTACCTGGTGCCGCACTGGACCGGCGGTATCCTGGACACCGCGTCGCAAGTGCCGTCGGGTTCTGCCTTCCTGCACACCGTGTGGCTGGCCATTCCGGTGATGGTGTTCTCGTTCAACCACTCGCCGATCATCTCGGCCTTCGCCGTTGACCAGAAGCGCCGCTACGGTGACCATGCCGACGAGCGCAGCGGCCAGATCCTGCGCCGCGCCCACCTGCTGATGGTGCTGATGGTGCTGTTCTTCGTGTTCAGCTGCGTGCTGACCCTGAGCAGCGCCCAGCTGGCCGAAGCCAAGGCGCAGAACCTGTCGATCCTGTCGTACCTGGCCAACCACTTCGACCAGCCGACCATCGCCTTTGCCGCGCCGCTGATCGCGTTCATCGCCATCGCCAAGTCGTTCCTGGGCCACTACATCGGTGCCAGCGAAGGCCTCAAGGGCATGATCGTCAAGACCGGCCTGCGCCCGGGCGCCAAGGCCCTGGACCGCATGGTCGCCGCACTGATGCTGGTGGTGTGCTGGATCGTCGCCACCCTCAACCCGAGCATCCTCGGCATGATCGAGTCCCTCGGTGGCCCGATCATCGCCGTGCTGCTGTTCCTGATGCCGATGTACGCCATCCGTCGCGTGCCGTCGATGCGCAAGTACAGCGGCGCGCTGTCGAACCTGTTCGTGGTTGTCATCGGCCTGGTGGCCCTGACCTCGGTGGTGTACGGCCTGATCGGCTGAATCGACCGCTTGCAATAAGAAATGTCCGGGTTGGTTGTCGCCACCCGGACATTTTTTTGTCCACAGAAATTGTCTGGCAATAGAACAATTTCATGTTTGCTTATAGGCACTTGCGCGGCTTCATGCTTAACTCGGGGTCTTTTACCAACCCCGTACTAAGGATGATTTCCCCATGGCTCAAGTGACTCTCAAAGGCGGCCCGGTTCAGGTCAGCGGTAATCTGCCGCAAGTCGGCGCCCAGGCGCCTGCCTTCTCGCTGGTTGCCGGCAACCTGGCTGACACCTCGCTGAAAGACTTCGCCGGCAAGCGCAAGGTGCTGAATATCTTCCCAAGCGTCGACACCCCGACCTGCGCCACCTCGGTGCGCAAGTTCAACGCCCAGGCCAACGACGTGGCCAACACCGTGGTGCTGTGCATCTCCGCCGACCTGCCATTCGCCCAGGCCCGCTTCTGCGGCGCCGAAGGCCTGGAGAACGTGAAGAACCTGTCGACTCTGCGTGGCCGTGAGTTCCTGGAAAACTACGGCGTGGCCATCGCCGACGGCCCGCTGGCCGGCCTGGCCGCCCGCGCCGTGGTGGTGCTGGATGAAAACGACAAGGTGCTGCACAGCGAGCTGGTGGGCGAAATCGCCGACGAGCCGAACTACGACGCGGCGCTGGCTGTACTGAAGTAAGTGTTGTTGGGGCTGCTGCGCAGCCCATCGCCGGCAAGCCGGCTCCCACAGGAGATCACATAACCC
>NZ_JBDJLM010000164.1:0-2253 GCF_039673365.1 Pseudomonas sp. TWI923
CATGTTTGCTGGCCAAAGCCACGAGAATGGCCAGGTGATGAGAATCGAGACGATCAATGCCCAGGGATCGACGATTCCAACACAGGTGGTTCACTACACTTTCTTTCACAAAACGGCTGGAGGTAATCTCCAGCCGCTTTTGTCCGCATCTACCTGCACCCTTAGGTCACTTACCGCCCACTTTTTTCTCGAAATAGAGGCAAATCTAGACACCATAATTGCCCATACGAAATACTCAGATTTTCCGCCAGCAACATCCTCCAGAAAAATATTCCGCACCCTTTGATTACTTGCCAAGCTGATAAGAGGGCCGACTCCTGAAGTCGCTTTTGCACCAACTTATTTCTAGCTTTTTACTTCCGCAACCCCACCAGATGCTTAAATGGTCCATCATCTAAATCAAGCCCCATATCCGTAATTAATCGAACTGCCTCCTGATATTCTTCGTCCGTGATAGAAATATCAAACTCACAAATATGATCGCATAATATCTCGAAGGCCAGACTTTCCTCATTGTACGCGACATAGTCCAATGCCCCTTGGAGCAGACCCGCGTCCAACCGGCCGTAGAATTTATTCCCAAACTTAATAATACGGTCTGCAAACATAAAATTTACCTAATCGGCTTATAAGGTGGAACCGGAGCATCATCAGGAAATGCGGTAACCACTTTCCCTGTAGCTGGCTGGTATACAACTCGCATACGCACTCCATCACGAGCTTCATAAGCAACCCACTTGGCAGGGTCCCCTTTAGCCGTATAAGCCCCCCGATTCCTGTCTGTGCGTACCACTTAGTGTTCGGAGAGGTCGTAATATCGCCGACCGCATGAACAATTTTCTCTCCTGACCAACTTTCAGGGAAAACGGTCTTCCCTTGCTGTCCTGGCCACATGTGGCCGCCGCTTCCAGGTTTATCTCCATAAAGAATATGCTGCTTTGCTTCAGGAGAAAGGATATCAACGTAATCTTTTCCAGGTGCTTTTGCACCAACAACCATACCCCCGTCACCTGCTCCCCCCGTGGGCCCCGTCTTTCCACCACCCTGGCCGACTGAGGGCTTCGGCGTTCGCCCACCATCCGCCGTCGCCACACCCAGCAACACCTGGCCGAGCCCTTGCTTAAACTCGGACTCCTGGCTCAATGCAGACACAATCTCCTGCATTGCAGCTTCATTGCTCTGTCCAACGACAAAGAGAATGAATGTGCTCTTGAAGTTTTCGGCCTTACCCGACGGCCCTGTAAGAGGATTCTTCGTTATCTAGGCGCGCAACGCTAGATGTGGCGCGGTCTGCGCCCGGCTCGATCCAAGCCCACCCAAAGCAGACCCGACATGGGCATTCGACCCGTCATGCACACTCTGGACGAACTAAATCAGCAGACGACGAAAGCCCCTGGCGGTTATGCCTCCGTTAATCTCCCTCTCTCTGCATTAACAATGGGCACCTGTGCCTTTGCACCATTAGACTTTAGGCACTAGCGAAAAAAGACCATCAGGCATTAAACAGCTAAGAATATAACTAGCCGCTTTGCCTGAACTACGCTTAGTAAAATCAGAATCCGACTCACCGGGACCTTGATCGCAGTACCAACTGTCGTACGTTAGCTCCGCTTTATCACCAACCAATTTATATACATCTCCCCCAAGAATTGCGACACCAAGAGCTTCGAGTTCATAAATAGCATGCAAAGCATCATCACGACCCAAGGCCCAATTCCGCACCCCCAAACCATCTAGCGACACGCCCCTACTTAGAATAGGGTCAACTTGCTCCGACCATATAGTACTCATGGATCACTCCGCCGACGTCGGCCTGAATAGACGATGATTAATTGAGCCATCCGGCTCTTTTATAAACTCAAAAACGCCTTGTTTTCCACGATACTCACCAGGGATTTTCAGCATATCTCTTACCACACCATCTCCCCCTGTAATCTTCGTCACCTGTCCGGCACTTTGGAACGTCGTAACGCTTTCCGGGAATCCATGAAGATCTCCAGTCTTGATCTGACCTAACACTTTATCTGTATATTTCGCACCTGCAAAGAAATCATCCGCTACCGGACTTCCACCTTTTGCACCAACAACCACACCCCCGTCACCTGCTCCCCCCGTGGGCCCCGTCTTTCCCCCCCCCTGGCCGACTGAAGGCTTCGGCGTTCGCCCACCACCACCCGTCGCCACACCCAGCAACACCTGGCCGAGCCCTTGCTTAAACTGGGACTCTTGGCTCAATGCAGACGCAATCTCCTG
>NZ_JBDJLM010000165.1:0-2140 GCF_039673365.1 Pseudomonas sp. TWI923
AGAGGCCATCAAGGGCATCGAGTCGGTGCTGACGGTGGTCGATGGCAAGGTGGTGTACGGCGCTGCCGAGTTCGACAAGCTGGGCCCGCCACAGGTACCGGTGCTGCCCGAATGGTCTCCTGTGGCCAAGGTGCCGGGGCACTGGCGCGTGGGTACGCCATCGCTGGCGGCCGCCGTGCACCAGTGTTCAGGGCCATGCGGGGTGCATGCGCACAGCCATGAACAGGCGCGCCACTCCAAGGTGCCGGTCAGCGACTTCCAGGGGTTCTGGGGGGCATTGGGTTGTTCGTGCTTTGCGTTCTGAGGTGACGGGATACTCAGTTGAGCGATTTTGGGCCGCGCTGCGGCCCTTTCGCCGGCAAGCCGGCTCCCACAGGTACAGCGCATACCTCAAGTTTGACGCGATTCCTGTGGGAGCTGGCTTGCCAGCGATGGGCTGCACTCATGCCCTCAACGCTGAACCTGGTCTTCCAGTTTCATGGTCAGCGCCAGGGTGCTGCCCAGCTGGATCGCCTGGTCACGCCAGCTCTGATAGCGCGCCGTGTCGCGGCTGCTGAAGTGCACCGCCAGTTCCTCGGCGGCCTGCATCACCCCGGTGGCCGCTGCCAGCTCCAGCCAGTACAGGGCAGCCCTGGTATCCGCTGCCACGTACAGCCCATGCAGCAAGCGATAACCCACCTCGAAACGGCAACGCGTCTCGCCGCGTTGTGCCCCGCGCAGAAACCACTGGTAAGCCTCGAGCGGGTCCACCTGCCATGGCGGCTCACCGTCGCACACCTCTTCTTCGTACAGGTCGCCCAGCGCCGCCGCCGCATGCAGCATGCCGCGCTCGAAGGCATGGCGGTAATACTCGGCGGCGTTGGTATACGAAACTTCCACGCCCTTGCCGAAATAGTGCTGTTGGCCCAGGTTGAACCAGGCAACGGCATTGCCCTGCAAAGCCGCCATGCGCAGCAGGTGCCCGGCCAGCACGGTATCGCCGCGCCAATACTTGCCGTTGAGCCAGATCCAGCCCAGGTCGTTGAGCGCCTCCACGTTGCCGAGCAACGCCTGGCTGCACAGGTCGGCGTACACCGCCTGCAGGTCGGTAGCTTCATCCAGCCGGTCGATCAGGCCGAAGCGCTCACCGCCCTGCAACGCCTGGCTCGGCATGCCGACCCCGACGAACAGCCGCTGGCGCTGGCCCGGCAATACCGGTACCGGCGCGATGCGCTCGGGCAGCAGCCGCGCGAGCAGCGAATGGATATTGCTGGCAGCAGACATGTTCATCCTCATTGAACGGCGCACAGCTCCAAGCTTTGCTGTGATGGGGCGTGATTCTGCGCGACGACACGACAAAACCTGTCGCGAACGATCCAGCGCCAGGCAACCAATTGTCTGTTCCTTGATCTGAGCAGGCCGTGGCCAATTGCCATGACCTGCCCGTGCCGCCATTCTATGGCGGCAAGCCTAGACAAGGACGTTTCCTTTGCCGTTCGCCACCACCCGCGCCACCCTTAGCCGCCAATGGGCACTTCTGCGCCAGTTGCCCAGCCGCTCCCCCGGGACCACCAGCGCAGAACTGGTGTGGCGCCTGCGTGACGTGGGCTTCAACGTCAGCAAGCGCACCGTCGAGCGCGACCTCAACGAGCTGTCGCTGATCTTCCCGCTGGAACGCAACGACAAGAGCATCCCGTTTGGCTGGCACTGGTCGGCCAATGCCGGCAGCGAGCTGCGCGGCAATTTCGATCTGCAGGGGTATTTGCGCAGCGATACGTTGCAACCGGCCCAGGATGAGGGAGTTGAACTGCAAGCCTGGGTCAGCGACCCGCTGGCGCGGCAACTGCGCGAAGCGCCGCTGACCGGCGATATGCAACTGACGGCGCTGGAGCAGGGGCACCGGCTAAGGGCAACGGTGATCGATGGCTGGCCGTTGCGCTGGTGGCTGCTGAGCCAGGGGGAAGGGTTGGTGGTGGAGTTGCCACTGGCGTTGCGTGAGGAAATTGGCCGGACCCTGGCCAATGCGGCGGCGCAGTACCAGGAGTAGTGGCCTGTACCGGCCCTATCGCGGGGGCAGCCCCCACCCACCCGAATCGGAAGAGCGGGGGTGCCGCGCGGGAGGGGCGGGCCCCGCCGCAGACCCCGGCAGTCCCCCACCCCC
>NZ_JBDJLM010000166.1:0-1969 GCF_039673365.1 Pseudomonas sp. TWI923
GGGTTTGCCTTCTTTGCGGCCCTTCGCGGGGGCCACCCCCCCCCCCTCGTGCCCCCCCCGGGCGGGGGGGGGGGGGGCTTGCCCCGCGATAGGGCCAGAGGCATCAACGCTGGCATTTCGGGCAGAACACGCTCGCCCGCTGTCCCAGCGTCACCGTGCGCAATTCAGTGCCACACACCTTGCACGGCTGCCCACCGCGCCCGTAAACGAACAACTCCTGCTGGAAATACCCCGGCTGCCCGTCACCACCAATGAAATCGCGCAAGGTCGTGCCGCCTTGCTCGATCGCCGCCGCCAGCACCCGCTTGATCTCGATCGCCAGCCGCAGATAGCGCGCCCGGGAAATCCCGCCCGCCTCGCGGCGCGGGTCGATGCCGGCGGCGAACAACGCTTCGGTCGCATAGATGTTGCCCACCCCGACCACCACCGCGTTGTCCATGATGAACGGCTTGACCGCCATCGAGCGGCCACGGGAAAGCTGGAACAGCCGCTCGCCATCGAACAGGTCGGTCAAGGGCTCCGGGCCCAGGCGCAGCAGCAATTCGTGATTGAGCGGGTCGAGGCTCCAGAGCATGGCGCCGAAGCGCCGTGGGTCGGTGTAGCGCAGCATCAGCCCCGACTCCAGCTCGATGTCCACATGCTCGTGCTTGGCTGCCGGCAGGCCCAGCTCGACCAGGCGCAGGTTGCCCGACATGCCCAGGTGGCTGATCAGCGTGCCCACCTCGGCGTTGATCAACAGGTACTTGGCGCGGCGCTCGACGCTGACGATGCGCTGCCCCGACAGGCGCACGTCGAGGTCTTCCGGGATCGGCCAGCGCAGGCGCCGGTCACGCACCACAACACGGCTGACCCGCTGGCCCACCAGGTGCGGCGCAATACCGCGCCGGGTGGTTTCGACCTCTGGCAATTCCGGCATGGTTCAGCGCCCGCCCAGTTCGCGGATGTCCTGCTTGAGCTGCTCGAAGTCGTACTCCGACAGCCCGATGTATTCCAGCACCAGCGGGCCAACCATGCTCCACTCGTGGTCGACACTCTGATTGCCCAGCACACGGTACGAGGCGCAGATGTGCTCGGACATCTTCAGCACTGCCAGCAGGTTCTTCAGCTGGGTCTGGGCGTTGCGCGAGGACTCGTCGCGGAACACCGCCAGGGCGTTGTGGTGGTTGGCGATGGCGGCGCTGATGTGCTCCGGCAGGCGCCACGACTTGGCGGTGAAGTAGCCGACTACCGAGTGGTTGGTGTTGAACACGCGGTTCTCGGTGTCCACCACGCGGACTTCGTCATTGGCCTTGGCGTAGGACTCTTCCAGCACTTCCATGTAGTTGGGGAAGCGCTTGTGCATCAACGGCACGCCGCAGTCGTGGAACAGGCCCAGGGTGTAGGCCTCGTCCGCCGCCTGGATACCGGTGCGCTTGGCCAGGGTGAGGCAGGTCATGGCCACGTCCTGGGCGGTGTCCCAGAACGGGTTGAGGGTGACGATGGTCTCGTCGCTCATCTCGCCCTTGATCGACTGGGCGTTGATCAGGTTGATGATCGAGCGGCTGCCCAGCAGGTTCACCGCGCGCTGGATCGAGCCGATCTTGTTCGACAGGCCGAATTGCGCCGAATTGACCAGCTTGAGCAGGGCGCCGGCAAGGCCAGGGTCCTGGGAAATCAGCTTGGCAATGGTCTCCAGGTCCGGGTCGGGCATGTACTGCTCGAACTGCAGGTCGACCATGATCTGCGGCTGCGGCGGAATGGTGATGCCTTGCAAGGCTTGCTGGATCTGTTCGGCGGTAAGTTCCTGGGACATAAGTGCACACTCGCTGGGGACGGGGGATTCTAACCCTGTACGCCGGCAGGGCACCAATTAGTGGATCGTTGAGTTCAGGAATTTCTTTAGTCATTGCCTACACGGGCCTCATCGCCGGGCAGCCAGGTCCCACCGTGGGAGCCGGCGTGCCGGCGCGGAGGCCACCCCAGGGGAGCT
>NZ_JBDJLM010000167.1:0-1934 GCF_039673365.1 Pseudomonas sp. TWI923
GAATGGGTCAAGGTCATGGTCTTCTGCCGTGACTCCTCCGGGCTGCCGCCGTCCTTGTGGTCCCAGCCGGTCACGGTCTGGAAGGTCGTCAGCACTGGCTCGTCATCGAGCAACTTGCGCTGCAGAGGCTTGATCCTGCCTTGCAGCGCCTTGACGTGCGCCGGGAGAACCCGCGGTGCGCTGACGCGCTTGCCCGGTGCCTCCTCGCAGTCATAGCAGTAGGCGGTGACGGTGGGCTTGCCGTTGAGGGTGACGGTTTCGGACTCTAACCTGCCATGGGTCTGGGGCTGGGAGGGCGTATCGAAATAGGCGTAATCGGTCGCCTGTACCCCATCGCCCGATTCGGTCTCACTCAGCGACAGCACCTCGCGCTTGATCCGGTGCCAGGATTTCGGCCCGTTACCGGGCAGCGCAGCGGCCTTCTCGTAGCTGTAGTGCTGGTACAGCGTCGGCGCATCCTTGTGCGCGGCGGTAGGGTCGGGAATGCGTGCGGTGCGTTTCAGGCGTGGCGTGAAGTAGTTGGGGTCGCGCGGATCGGCGCCCTCGCCGCCGGTCGGATGCCACTCGTAGGCCGTGGTCAGGCCAAGCACCGGCTTGTCGATGCGTGGATCGCCATGCACCTGAGCCTCGCTCTGCAAGTTGCCGTCAGGCTTGTACTGGCGGATGTCCCCTTCGAGGTAAGGCATGCCGGAGTTGCGCTTCCAGGTGCGCGTGGTGATCCCCGGCAACTGGCAATAGGCAGGGTCCTCATGGAAATAACCGCCGTTGCTGTAATACGCCGTTTCAGTCATTTCGGTGGAGGTGACCTGGGTATTGGTGTCGGTGTGCGTGGTCTCCTCGCGGACCAGCAGGTGGAAACGGTTGTACTCGCGCTCGACCTTGTGCTCCTCGCCCTGCTTTGTGCGTGTCTCGGTCGAGCCGTAGGCGTAGGTACCCACCGAACTGAACAGGTAGTCCAGGCCATAGTCCGGCTTGCTGTGGCTCAGATTGGCGCCCAGGAAGTTATTGCCCGCCCTGTATCCAGCGCCCTTGCTCAGCGCGTAGGCATAGACCATGGTCAAGGTGTCGTGCTGCCCACTGCTGGGTTTGATGACATGCCGCAAGACCCGGGGCAGGAAACCGCCCCCGGCTTGGTCGGGGACGCGATGATGATCGCTGGCAACGCGGCTGTGGGTGATGACCTCATTGGCGCCGATGGGCGTATCCACTTCCTTGATGACGTGTAATTTTTCGATCTCCTCATACTGGTAACGCCAGGACGCCGCCTCCGTGGTGGGCAGCACCACGCGGCTCACGCGCTTGAGGGCGTCCAGCTGCAGATGGTAGGTGGCCTTGGCGTTGCCGCTGTCGTTGGGGTTGAGGTGGATGTCGAGGCCATCGGTCTGGCGGTCGATTCGCAGCACGACCTTGTCGTTGTGATCCTTGATCAGCGCCAGACGGGGGTGGATCTTGTTGTCTTTGTCCCTGAACTGCAGGTATTCAAGCTTGAGCACGTGGCCTTTGTCACCATAGACCTCTTGCGGCAGGGCCAGATCACTGCCGGGCTGCTTGACCAGGCGTTCTACCAGGCCCGAGCGGTGTACCAGGCGGTAGTTACCGCCACCCTCGTCGAAAAGCCGGAAGTCATCGATTTTCTGCTCGCGCATCAATAACCGGCTGCCCTCCGAGCCGGTGCGGCGGAAGCTGCCGCCGCTGTGCGCCGAGACGACCTGGGTGGCGGTGTCGTACTGCGACAGCTGCAGGTTCCAGCCGAGCCCGTAACCGGAGTCGAACGGGTTGAGGGGGCTGAAGAACAGCGCCAGGGGCAGGTCGGGGCCTTGCAGAGCATTGACCTTGGCCTCGAGCAGGCTGATGGAAACCGTGTACTGGCCCGTGCGCGGGTCGACACCGCCTTGCAGATAGCCCATGAAGTTGAAGGCGTTGGAATGCAGCGA
>NZ_JBDJLM010000169.1:0-1634 GCF_039673365.1 Pseudomonas sp. TWI923
CTCCCACAGGGGTGCGCTGTACCTGTGGGAGCCGGCTTGCCGGCGATTGCGTCAGCACGTGCGGAGCAAATGCCCGCTTCTATATATATTCCAAAGCGTTAGTTCATAAAGGCTTGATAAGCCATTAGGGTATATAGACCGGACCACCGGACCAGCAAACGTCTGCCGACCTCACCCCGAGGCGGCACAGTCAACTTTTGTGAGGTAAGGAATGGTCAGGATCACAATCACCCCAGTGGCCAACGCCAGGGCATTGAGTGCAGCCAAGGAGCGGCACTGATGTCCAGCCAGCCAACTACCCAATCGCACAGCGACACCGACAGCTCGCCCCTGCTGCTGCCCGCCAAGGTGCTGCAGAGCGACCAGGAGGCCCTGCAGGCCGCCCGTGAACTGGCCGACGTGGCCCGCCACAACGCCGCCAGCCGCGACCAGCAGCGCAAGCTGCCATGGGCCGAGATCGAACAGTTCACCCGCAGCGGCCTGGGCAGCATCAGCATCCCCAAGGCCTACGGCGGCCCGGAAGTGTCGTTCGTGACCATCGCCGAAGTGTTCCGCCTGATCAGCGCCGCAGACCCGGCGCTGGGGCAGATCCCGCAGAACCAGTTCGGCATCCTGCAACTGGTGCGCCTGACCGCCACCGAGGCGCAGAAACAGCGGATCTTCCGCGCCGTGCTCGACGGCTGGCGCATCGGCAATGCCGGGCCGGAGCGCGGCACCAAAGACACCCTGACGCTCAAGGCGCGCATCACCCGCAAGGGCGACGACTTCAGTATCAGCGGCGAAAAGTTCTACTCCACCGGCGCCCTGTACGCCCATTGGGTGGCGGTCAAGGCGCTGGACGACGAAGGCCGCCAGCGCCTGGCGTTCGTGCGCCGTGGCAGCCGCGGCCTGCGCATCATCGACGACTGGTCGGGCTTTGGCCAACGCACCACCGCCAGCGGCACCGTGCTGCTGGAACAGGTGCCGGTGGACGCCGAACTAGTTGTGGATAACTGGCGCCAGCGCGATGTACCGAACATCCAGGGCGCGGCCTCGCAACTGATCCAGGCGGCCATCGACGCCGGTATCGCCGAAGCGGCGATCGAGGACGCGATCACCTTCGTGCGCGAGAAATCGCGGCCATGGATCGAAGCCAAGGTCGAGCGCAACAGCGACGACCCTTATGTGATCGCCGACATCGGCCGCCTGAAGCTCGACCTGCATGCCGCCGAAGCGCTGCTGCGCCGGGCCGCCAAGGTACTCGACGAAGTCAACGCCGGCCCCATCGACGATGCCGCTGCTGCGCGGGCCTCGATCGCGGTGGCCGAGGCCAAGGTGCTCACCACCGAGATCTCGCTGCAGGCCAGCGAGAAGCTGTTCGAGCTGGCCGGCAGCCGCGCGAGCCTGGCCGAGTACAACCTCGACCGGCACTGGCGCAACGCCCGGGTGCACACCCTGCACGACCCGGTGCGCTGGAAGTACCACGCGGTCGGCGCCTACTACCTCAACGGCACCCTGCCAGCCCGCCATTCCTGGATCTGATTTAAGGCCCATCGCGGGGCAAGCCCGCTCCCACGTCGGTACCGTGGGAGCGGGCGTGCCCCGCGATGAGGGCATCGGAGAGCCCCCTGACCGCAAACCAGAACACCAGCGAC
>NZ_JBDJLM010000170.1:0-1514 GCF_039673365.1 Pseudomonas sp. TWI923
GGTTGGGCGGTTGGGGGCGGGGGGTGGCCGGCGCTGGGCCGCACGGCGGCCCTATTGCAGGTTGTGGTATCAGGCAAACGCCCCTTCGATGAACGCCTCCAACGCCTGCGCCTCGATGATCTCGATGGAAAAATGCCCAAAGCGCTTGGGCAACCAGATGATCCGCGCCCCGGCCGGTGATTGCAGGTCACTGCGTGCCAGCGGCTGGCCATTCTCGTTCTCTGGCTGCACGCCATTGGCCAGCAACTGGTCATAGGCCACTTCGATGTCCGGCGTCGAGTAGCAATGGCGGTAGATCATGCCTTCGCCGTGCTCGTCCAGCAGCACCTTGAGGTTGCCCGCCAGCGGTTGCACCAGCATGAAACGCTCCTGGCCCATGCGGGCGATGGCGTAGCGCACGTGCAGGCCGCCACGCTCCCACACCTGGGTGGTGGAGATCTCGGCGCCGAGGATCTGCTGGTAGTAGGCGCAGGCTGGTTCGAGCTGGTTGACCAGTACATCCACGTGGCTGAACGTGAGTTGCATCGTGACACTCCCCTGGCTGAGGGGGTGGAGCATAACCCAGCCTGTACGCTCAATGGCGGACCAGGTACGCGCCGATTGGCACCCGGCCTTTGAGTTTCTTGCATTTCACCGGTGCGGGTTGATGGCCTGGCGGGCGGTCGGGGAACCAGATGCGGCATTTGCCGGGAGGTGGGCGCAAACCTCGCGGTATCTCGTTTGGCTCGCTATCCAGCGCGGCAACGGGCTGCAGCGGTGGCGCGGATGGCCTCGCGGCGATGGCGTCCTGCACGGGAACCGTCACCGCCCTGGTTGGCACCACGCCTGTGCGCTGGGCGGTCTGTGCCGCTGCGATCAATTGCAGGTTGCGGTTGCGCAACGCCTGGTTGGCACCTACCCGCAGGTTGGAGCGGGCCGCCAGGATTTCGGCCTGCTGGAACTGGCCCTGTTGGAGACGCAATACCCCGAGGTAGTGCAGGGTGGCGGGATTGTTCGGCTGGATTTGCAGGGCACGCTCCAGGGTTGCTGCCGCCTGATCCGGATGGCCATCGGCGTACTGCTGCGAGGCGGTTTCGATCAGTTGGGTAGAGGCGTTGTTGCTTCTGGCGGTGGCGGAGCGGTCGCTGGCCAGGGTGTAGGGCGATGTTGTTGCACTGAGCAATAGCAGCAAGGTCGACAGCGTGCGGGGGCTTGGCATCAGGGATGGGCTTAACAAAGGGTGGGCTGCCGGTTGGGGTCGGGATTGGGCAGACAGGCTGGGCTGTCTGACCTGTTGGATACAGAGACCTAATTGACAGTGCGGGAGGGATGAAGTTCTGGTTTGCAAGGGTCGTTCAGGTGGGGTTGCGATTGGCTGCTTTCGACCCATAGCTGCCATTGCGATGGTGCTGCTCTTGCTCATATTCGAGGCTGGCGCGAACCTTGTGGGAGCGGGTTTACCCGCGAAGCAGGCGACGCGGAGGGTGGCACGGGCTTCGCCCGTGTTCGCGGCGGTTCGACGCCTCGATAAACCC
>NZ_JBDJLM010000171.1:0-1508 GCF_039673365.1 Pseudomonas sp. TWI923
GACGCGGTGCTGCTGGAAATCCTCGAAGGCCACCTGCACGCCAGCATCCGCGGCGAGCTGGAAAACTTCATCAGCGGGGCGCTGCAGCACTTGCCAGAAATGCTCGCCCAGGCCGGTGAGCTCGCCCAGGCGCTGCTTCGCCAGTTGGCCCGCGCCCTCGACGACCTCGCCAAGGGCCGGCTGGACGACCAGGCCAGTCGGCGCATGGCGCGCCAGCAACTGGCTCAGGTGGCCCTGTACGACTCGGCGCTGGAAGTGGACGCCTGGTTGTTGGCCCTGGCGGCGTTGGGCAACGCCGCCGAAGGCACCTTCAAACAGGCTTACAACAGCGTCGCCGGGCATTTCAGCGGCGAGCTCGAGGCCTTGTTCAAGCCACTGATCGCCACCCTTGAGAGCTTGGCCGAAGCGGTGCCCAACCAGCTTGCTGCCCTCGGCCAGGCCGAACGGCCGCACAGCATCGCCTGGCTGCTGACCCACCTGCTGCAGACTGTGCAGGCCCATCCGCCGAGCCGCCGGCTGGCGATCAACCTCAAACCCAATGCCACTGCGCAAGCCAGGATGATTCGCAGCGAAGGGCCGACCGAAGTTGCCCGCCGCCAGGGGCGCGCCAACAAGCAGCCCAAGCCTGAGAAGAACGGCCCCTGCGCCTGCACCGGGTTCAGCATCGGTCATGTGCTCGGTGACGAGACGCTGGCCCACCAGGATTTCAGTCTGCCTGGGCCGTTCCCAGTCAACTGGACACGGGTGTACAACTCGCGGCTGGCCAAGCTGGATGACGGCAGCCTCGGCGCCCGCTGGATCACCGAGTTCACCACTTTCCTTGATACGTTCGGCCAGGGCCTGGTGCTGCATGATGCCGATGGTCGCATCCATGAGTTGCCGCTGCCCAAGGTTGGCAAACACCATCACGACGCCATTGAATACCTGACGTTAGTGCGCACCGCCGAGCAGCAACTGGTGTTGCTGCGTGGCCTGGACCGCCGCGAAACCTATGCCCGCGAGGGTGACCGCTTCTACCTGACGCATATCCAGCTGCGCAGCGGCGCCGGGGCAATGCTGCACTACGAGCACCAGTTCAACGGCCGGCCGGTGCTGTCGGATATCAACACCTACTCCGACAACGATCCCGAAAAACTCCATCTGCAATTGGGCACCTTGCTCGACGACCATGGGCATATCCAGGGCCTGTGGCAGGTGGTCGACGGCACGCCGCTGCGTCAGCTGTGCGGCTACCACTACGACACCCACGGTGACCTGACCGCCGCCCAGGATGAGCACGGCGCTGCTTGGCAGTATCAATACCGCCAGCACCTGATCACCCGCTACACCGACCGTACCGGGCGCGGCATCAACCTCGAATGGGACGGCAATGGCCCGCACGCCAAGGCCATCCATGAATGGGCCGACGACGGCAGCTTCGAGACCCGCCTGGCCTGGGACCCGAACATCCGCCTGACTTATGTCACCGATGCCCACGGCCAGGAGACCTGGCACTACTACGACGCCCT
>NZ_JBDJLM010000172.1:0-1447 GCF_039673365.1 Pseudomonas sp. TWI923
GGCTCCCACAGGGTTCAATCTAATCCCTGTGGGAGCCGGCTTGCCGGCGATGGGACCAACACCTATCCCACTGAAAAACACAGAGGAACGGCCATGACCCTGCGTTCGGAAATCCTGGTGAACAAAAACGTCCTGCCCACCGCGGAACAGGCCCTGCCTGGCCGCGAAACCCCGATGACCCTGCCCGAGTTCCACTACGTTTTCGAAGGCACCCCGCTGCTCGGCCCGTTCTTCGAGGGCGACATCGACTTCGCCATCTTCGGCCTGGGCTGCTTCTGGGGCGCCGAGCGCCGCTTCTGGCAGCGCGAAGGCGTGGTCAGCACCGTGGTCGGCTATGCCGGCGGCTTCACCCCCAACCCCACCTACGAAGAAGTCTGCTCGGGCCTGACCGG
Organism: Pseudomonas sp. TWI923; assembly: GCF_039673365.1. NCBI lineage: Bacteria > Pseudomonadati > Pseudomonadota > Gammaproteobacteria > Pseudomonadales > Pseudomonadaceae > Pseudomonas > Pseudomonas sp. TWI923. The sequence goes on from NZ_JBDJLM010000172.1 coordinate 393, forward strand.
CCACACCGAAGTGGTGCTGGTGGTGTTCGACAAGAACCGGGTCAGCTACCGCGAACTGCTGGCGATGTTCTGGGAGCTGCACAACCCGACCCAGGGCATGCGCCAGGGCAACGACATCGGCACCCAGTACCGCTCGGCCATCTACTGCACCTCGCCGCAGCAACTGATTGAGGCCAAGGCCAGCCGCGACGCCTTCCAGGCCGAACTGGGCAAGGCCGGCTTCGGCGAGATCACCACCGAGATCGACCAGGCACCGACCGTGTACTTCGCCGAGGCCTACCACCAGCAGTACCTGGCCAAGAACCCCGACGGCTATTGCGGTATCGGCGGCCTGGGCGTGTGCCTGCCACCCAGCCTGCAAGGTAACTGAGCCATGATCCTGTTCCATTCGCCGTTGTCGCCGTTCGTGCGCAAGGTCATGGTGGTGCTGCACGAGACCGGGCAACTGGGCGACGTCACCCTGCAAGGCGTGAATATCAGCCCGGTGAGCGGTGACGAGCAGCTCAATGAGGGCAACCCGATCGGCAAGATCCCGGCCCTGCGCCTGGACGACGGCAGCGTGCTGCATGACAGCCGGGTGATCTGCGAGTACCTCGACAGCCGCCACGTCGGCAACCCGCTGCTGCCCCGCGAAGGCTCGGCGCGCTGGCGCCGGCTGACCCTGGCCTCCCAGGCCGACGCGATCATGGATGCCGCGGTGGGTACCCGCTACGAAACCTTCCTGCGCCCGGCGGACAAGCAGTGGGACGGCTGGGTCCAGGCACAGGGCGAGAAGATCCGTCGCAGCCTGGCCAACCTTGAACACGAGCACCTGGCGGAGCTGGCTTCGGGGTTCGACCTGGCGGCGATTGGCGTGGCTTGTGCCTTGGGGTATCTGGACCTGCGCCAGCCTGATTTCGGATGGCGTGAGCGCCAGCCAGGGCTGGCGGCGTGGTATGCCGAGGTGAGCCAGCGGGCGTCGATGCTGGCCACCGCGCCGCAAGGCTGAAGGGCCTCTTCGCGGGTAAACCCGCTCCCACAGGATCTCTGCCGTACCTGTGGGAGCGGGTTTACCC
>NZ_JBDJLM010000173.1:0-1439 GCF_039673365.1 Pseudomonas sp. TWI923
CCGCTGTGCGGCCCTATCGCGACACAAGGCCGCTCCTACACGGACAGCGTGGTTCCCTCTAGCGTCGCCAGAACCCGCTCAGGCCCAGCACGGCCGAAGCCCCCAGGCCGATCCAGGCCAAGCTATCCCAGACCCCATCCCCAAGCAGCGCGGCGAACAGCCCGACGAGGCTCAGCAGCGCCACCAGCGCCGGCCAGGCGAAGATCCGCCCGGTGCTTTGCGAGTTGTGGCTCATGCCCGCGCCTCCTTCGCTTTGCGCTGTTTGCCCCACCACAGGTACAGGCCGCTGCCGAGCACGATGATGGTCAGCACGTCGAGCACGGCCCAGAGGATCTGCATCGGCCGCCCGCCGTAGTCACCAAAATGCAGCGGCTGCGACAGGCCCATGGCGTCCATGTACCACGGGCGCTCGCCGACGGCGGTCACCTGCAGCGTGCGGGCGTCGATCAGCACTGGGGTGAACAGGTGCGAGGTCAGCGGCGTGGCGCCATTCATGAACACCGCGTAGTGGTGCTCGCTGGAAAAGCGTGTGCCGGGGAAGGCGATGAAGTCCGGGCGCATGCCGGGGGCGGCTTGTTCGGCGATATGCAGCAGCTGGGTGGCCGGTGCGCGCTCGGTGAGGGGTGGCGTATCGCGGTAGGGCGCGACCATGGCCGCCAGGCTGTCGTTGCGCCAGGCGGCGATGACCAGGTCGGACAGTGCGCTGATCACCCCGGTGACGCCCACCACCAATGCCCAGCTGAGGGTGACCACGCCGATCAGGTTGTGCAGGTCGAGCCAGCGCAGCCGTGATGATTTTTCGTGGCGCACGGTGGCGAACTTCAGGCGGCGCATGAACGGCGCGTAGAGCACGGTGCCGGAGACGATCGCCAGCACGAACAACACGCCCATGAAGGCCAGCAGCAGCTTGCCCGGCAGCCCGGCGAGCATGTCCACGTGCAGGCGCAGCATGAGCATCATGAAGCCGCCGTTGGCAGCCGGCATGGCCACCGCCTCGCCGGTGCGGGCGTCGAGCATGAAGGTGTGCGAGTCGTTCGGGTCGGTGCCGGCGGTGGCGGCGGTGATCGCCACCACGCCGTTGGGTTCGTCCTTCTCGTAACCGAAGTACTGCATCACCTCGCCGGGGCGGTGCTGCTCGGCCTTGAGCACCAACTGCTGCAGGTCCAGGTGCGGGGTGCCTGCGGGCATCTCGCGCAATTCGGGGGCTTCGCCCAGCAGATGCTCGATCTCGTGGTGAAAGATCAGGGGCAGGCCGGTGAGGGCGAGCAGGAGCATGAAGAGGGTGCAGATGAGGCTGGTCCAGGTGTGGATCGCTGACCAGCGGCGGATGGTTTGGCTTTTCATCACGGTACCGTTTACGTCTGTTGGACCGTGGGGCTGCTGCGCAGCCCTTTCGCCGGCAAGCCGGCTCCCACAATGCGATCCCTGTGGGAGCCGGC
>NZ_JBDJLM010000174.1:0-1264 GCF_039673365.1 Pseudomonas sp. TWI923
ACTCAAGACATGCACCAAGGCGGGCAGCGGTACCTTCACAGGCATAATTGGCCCGAAACAAATGTGGGAGCTGGCTTGCCAGCGATGCGCCGCGCGGGCGGCGCTCGATCTCATAGGCGCCAAAAGGCTTTCGGCGGGCACTTGGTGGCCATCACGCAATAGCTCTCAAATGCCCATCAACCATCTGATATCAAATCAAGAAATGCCCTACAGATTTGCCACTTTTTACCACCAGCAAATCACGCTAGTTTCTCCAAGCGCTAAGAACACTCACGCAGCGGAATCCCGTCCCGTTAGAAACGGCTCTCCTGATTCTGGAAGGCCAGTCATGGACAACCACTACTCCTCCACCCTCTTCACCCGCCACAACCGCCCCCTCCATACCCTCTGGCTCGAATCCCAAGCCTGGTTCTGCGCCCACGAACTCGGCCGGATGACCGGGCGCTTCTTCGACGAACACTGCATCCGCAAACTCGACCCGGACCAGCATCGCACCGTGCAGCTGCTGCGCTACGGCCAGTACAGCGAGACCACCATGGTCAGCGAGTCCGGGGCCTATACCCTGCTGGCCCATCATCACATTCCGGAAAACCGCCACCTGCGACACTGGCTGACCCATGAGGTGGTGGCGGTGCTGCGCGATGGGCAGGACTCGGCGCTGGACGACCTGCCGCGCCTGGGCAGGATGTGCTGGCCGGGCGGGCAAATGGCGAGTCTGTTGTATTGGCAGAGTGAGCCTTGGGTACGGATGCGGGATATGCCGGTAGTGATGGCGGCGGAAGTGCCTTTGGCCGTGGCTGCAAAGCGCAAGCTGAGCTGGAAGGAATGTGCGCAGCGGGCGTTGCGGTTGCATGGGGTCGGGGATTGAAGATCCCCGGGGCCGCTCTGCGGCCCTTCGCGGGTAAACCCGCTCCCACACAAGGCGGTAATGGCCGGCAGGTGTTCGCCGAAAGCCTTGCAGCGCCTAGCAGATCGAGCGCCGCCCGCGCGGCGCATCGCTGGCAAGCCAGCTCCCACATCTGTTTCGGGCCAGTTACTCCTGTTGTTTCATCGCTGTACGCCTTGTTGGTTCGACTCGATATTGAGGTGGGCACCACTGGCGCCTCGCCTGACTCAAGACATGCACCAAGGCGGGCAGCGGTACCTTCACAGGCGAGGGTGTCAGAAATTTTGTGTTCGGGCATACCATGAGTAAGAGGTGCATGTATGCCAACCAGAAAGAAACCGCTTCGAGAGTTACCGAAGGTCCCGAAAGAGCTGCTTG
>NZ_JBDJLM010000175.1:0-1251 GCF_039673365.1 Pseudomonas sp. TWI923
TGAACTGGTCAAGTAATTTTGGACACCGATTAAGGTTCATACCGCTGCCTTGAGCTTTTCCTCCATGGCTACTGGCGTTTCATAGCCGTTGTAGCTGTGGAGGCGCTTGAGGTTGTAGCGCATCAGATAAGCCTGGATATCCACGCGTGCCTGCGCTTCGGTCTCGTAACCCTCCGCCGGCACCCATTCTGATTTCAATGCTCCGAAGAATCGCTCCATGGCAGCGTTGTCCCTGCATTGGCCTCGATGGCTCATGCTTTGGATCAGGCTGTACTCTTCAAGTGCTGCCCTGAATCTATGGCTGGTGTACTGGCAGCCCTGGTCTGAATGAAACATCACACCTGCAGGCTTGCCTCTGGACTCAGATGCCATCCGCAGCGCATCACAGGCCAACCTGGCATCGGCAGTCATTGAAAAGGCCCAGCCCACCACTCGGCGTGCGTACAAGTCGATTACTGCAGCCAAGTACAGCCAACGTCTGCCAACCTGGATGTAAGTTACATCGCCACACCAAACCTCGTTGATCGTCGAGACTTTGAAGTTTCGCTTCAGCTGATTCTCTGCAATCAATGCTTCCGCACCCGATGACCGATAGCGGTGTGGCCTGCGCTGCTTGCACTTCAGCCCAGCTTCGCGCATCAACGCGCGCACTTTGTATCGCCCGATTTCATGGCCTTCACGACGCAGCTCCTGCACGAGTGTTCGCGATCCAGAGGCATTTCGCGATGCCTTGAAATGGTCGATTACAAGCAAGCGCAGCGCATCTCTGGTAGGGCTTTCACGCCCTTGCCGCTTGCGCCAGGCATAAAAACTGCTGCGCTTGACCCCAAGCACGCGACAGCAGTCGATAACGGGATACTGCTCACTCAGCTCGTTGATCAGCGAGAACGATCTTTGGAGTCCCGAAGCAGGAGAGCACTGGCCTTTTTTAGGATTTCGATATCCCGATCCTTTTGGCGGACCAGTGCTTCGAGCTCTTCAATTCGCTGCTGCTCCGGCGTGATTGCCTTGGCTCCCGCCGGAACCTTGCCCGCTCTTTCCTGGCGCACTTGCTCAACCCAACGGCGAAGAGCTGTGGGCCCAAGCCCAAGGGCTGCACAGACCTCAGGAACCGACTGGCCGCCGTCCAAGACCATTTCGGCAGCTTGGACTTTGTATTCTCTTGAATAAGATTTACGCACTGATTTTGCCTCCAATTGGGCGCCATCATAGCGCCCGATGAAGGTGTCCAAAATCATTAGGCCAGTTCAA
>NZ_JBDJLM010000176.1:0-1073 GCF_039673365.1 Pseudomonas sp. TWI923
AGGCGTCATCAAGCTGCTAGCGTTCGGCGTTTTCTGCGTACAAAGGAAAGGCCGCATGACCCGCAACCCTTTCAAGGGCATCGCCGCAGGTGACCGCCCATGACCTATCGCATCGTGATTTTCGGCAAGGGGCAGGGCCTGGTGGGCGACCGCACCACCACCGGCGCCACCTGCATCGGAGACCGCGCAGCGGGTAACGTGAATGGCCGCGCCTGGCTGCTCGAAGGCGACCAGACCACCGCCTGCCCGAAGTGCGGACAGGTGGGCACCCTCATCGACGGCGAACAGCGCTTCCTCCAGGATGGCGTACCCTCCGTCGTCGACGGCGCCCGCGTGCGCTGTGGCTGCCCGCTGGGCAGCAACCGCCTGATCGCATCGTCCCAGGCCGCCCCGTCCAAGGCGCCTGTCACTTCACCGGTGGCTGCTGAACGCGCCACACCCACCCCACAAGTCGCCATGGCGACCCCTGCAGGGCTGCAACCCGGTTTCTACATCGTGCCGCGCAGCATGACCGGCGAGCAGGTGCTGCAACAGCTGGCCGCGCTGCCGGGCAACCTGCCGCTGTCGCTGGTGCGTCGCCTCAACCCCACCTTCGACGAGGGCTTCAAGGCGGGCGAGCTATTCGTGCTTGGCGCCCCCGAGCACAGCTACGCCTGCACTCGCGAAGAAGCCGAATTGATGGCAGCGGCCCGCAGTGCCCGGGCGTCGCTGGCGCAGCTCAGCACCGAAGAAGCCGACTTCATGATGCGACACATGGCCGAGATCGCCGGTGTGCTCAACGGCGCGAGCCAGTCGATGGGGGTGGGCAAGGACATGCTGTCGCGGGGGTTGGGTCAGGTGGAAGACACACTCAAAGGCATCGAGCGTTTGCACCAGCGCGAGTTCATTGCGCATCGGCACCTGAACAGCCCGCAGTTCTTCGCCGAGCGCAAGGCGCTGTATGGCCAGCTGAACGCACAGCTGCGCAGCGCTTTTCTCGGCAAGTACCTGAACCTGGGGCAGCACGAGGATTTGCGTCGTGGGCTGGGGATCTCGACCAAGAGCCTGGTGCATCACTGGTCGAAGGCCGGCGC
>NZ_JBDJLM010000177.1:0-1044 GCF_039673365.1 Pseudomonas sp. TWI923
GGATATCCCTCGGGACCGTGACGGCAGTTTTTCGCCCATTCTGATCCCCAAGCATGAGCGCCGTTACACCGGATTCGATGACAAAATCATCGCCATGTACGCCCGTGGAATGACGGTCAGAGAGATCCGGGCCTTCCTGTCCGAGCAGTATGGAACCGACGTTTCACCCGATTTCATCAGCTCTGTGACAGACGAGGTCATGGAAGAGATTGGCGCGTGGCAACAGCGGCCACTGGAGCCGATGTACCCGGTCATTTTCTTCGATGCGCTGCGGGTGAAGATCCGCGAAGAAGGTCTGGTTCGCAACAAGGCCATTTACTTGGCCCTGGGCGTTCTCCCCGACGGGACGCGGGATATCCTGGGCATCTGGATCGAGAACACCGAGGGTGCGAAGTTCTGGATGAAGGTCTTTAACGACCTCAAGAAGCGTGGCGTCGAAGATGTGCTGATTGCCGTGACCGATGGCCTCAAAGGCATGCCAGAGGCCCTCAGCGCAGTGTTTCCAGAAACGACGCTGCAGACGTGCATCGTGCACCTGATCCGCAACAGCCTCGACTACGCGGCCTGGGACAAGCGGCGGGCTCTGGCCAAGGAGCTGAAGCCGATTTACCAAGCCATCAATGCCGAAGCGGCTGAGCAAGCACTCGATGAGTTTGAGAACGGGCCATGGGGCGAGAAATATCCGACGGTGGTGGCTGCTTGGCGACGGGCTTGGGATCGCGTGATTCCATTCTTTGTTTTCCCGCCCGCCATCCGAAAGGTGATCTATACCACCAACGCCATCGAGAGCATCAATGCCCAGCTACGCAAGGTCATCAAGACTCGCGGGCATTTCCCGAATGATGATGCAGCGACCAAACTGATTTGGCTGGGATTGCGCAACATCACAGCCAATTGGGGAAAACCGGCCCATGACTGGAAAAGCGCGATGAATCAATTTGCGATTTTGTACGGAGATCGGTTCATCAGGCCGACCTGGTGAAAATCAGGGCCTGCCTAGCGGCAGGCCATTACCGGCCCGAACACAAAAAAACTGACAGTCCC
>NZ_JBDJLM010000178.1:0-857 GCF_039673365.1 Pseudomonas sp. TWI923
CGATCGAGCACGGTAGAGGTGCCGTTCTGCAGCAACTGATTGCCCGCGAAGCGACCTATGCCTTCCAGTTTGGAGAGGCTTTCGGTAGTGGCTACTTTTCCGCCGTTCTCCAGTGCCCCGGCCGGACCTGTTTTAGTCCCCATCCAATCGTCGAACAGCCCAGCGGTAAGGCCGGCTGTAATCCCGGAAACAAGATAACCGCGCAGGGCATCGCTCGATGTCAGGTCCTTGAATACCGCCCCCAGGTCGCCCTGGTTGTTGATGGTGCTGATCGCCGCGCTGCTGGCCGCCGAACTGACCACAGCGGTAGTCGCGGCGCTGGCTGCCGTACCAATGGTGGTGGCTGTCGTGGTGCTGATGCCGGCGGCACCCGCAACACTGGTGGCGGAAGACCCGACACTGGTGGCCAAACCACTCACCGCGCCTGCGGTGAAGTACGCCACCACGATGGCGATGATCATCGCCGACGCAGCACCCAGTCCCGAATTGCTGTACTTGAAGGAGTCGTGAACTTCCTTCACCTGCCGCCAATCCACATCCCCACGCTGTTCGGCGGCCTTGATCCAGGCCAACTGCGGATCGGCCGCGACCATTGCATCGATGGTCTGGCTGACCGACTGCTGGTCTACCTGCCTGAGGTCGATGCACTTGTCAGAGGTCGATCAGGCTACCCAATGGGTACTACCCCCCCTGCCGATGGCCCGCCGGCGACAAGCCGGGCTCCTTTTGTGCGCGGATGCGTGCCTCATGTTTGCTGGCCAAAGCCACGAGAATGGCCAGGTGATGAGAATCGAGACGATCAATGCCCAGGGATCGACGATTCCAACACAGGTGGTTCACTACACTTTCTTTCACAA
>NZ_JBDJLM010000179.1:0-634 GCF_039673365.1 Pseudomonas sp. TWI923
GCTGCAGGCGGTTGCTGCGTTCATCGTAGGTGTAGCGGTCCTGGCTGCCGTCGGCGTGCAGGTGGCGGATCACGTTCTTGCGGGCGTCGCGGAACAGCCACTCCGAGCGCTCGTCGGCGTGCTGGATGCGGTAGGTGTAGCCTTCGGCGTCGTAGTAGTGGCGGGTCTGGCCGCCGTGGGCGTCGGTCACGGTGGTCAGGCGGATGTGCTCATCCCACGCCAGGCGGGTTTCGAAGCTGCCGTCGTCGGCCCATTCGCGAATCGCCCGGGCGTGCGGGCCGCTGCTGTCCCATTCCAGGTTCAGGCCGCGGTCGGTGCGGTCGGTGTAGCGGGTGATCAGGTGGTGCTGGTACTGGTAGCGCCAGGCGGCGCCGTGTTCATCCTGGGCGGCGATCAGGTCGCCCTGGTCATCGTAGTGGTAGGCGCACAGCTGGCGCAGCGGTTTGCCGTCGACCACTTGCCACAGGCCCTGGATATGGCCGTGCTCATCGAGCAGCGTGCCCAGTTGCAGGTGGACTTTGGACGGGTCGTTGTCGGCGTAGGTGTTGATGTCCGACAGCACCGGGCGGCCGTTGTGGCTGTGCTCGTAGTGCAGCATCGCGCCGACGCCGTTGCGCATGACGATATGCACCAG
>NZ_JBDJLM010000180.1:0-568 GCF_039673365.1 Pseudomonas sp. TWI923
CGGTCCAGCGCATCGACATGGGCCAGCAACCGGCCTTCGGCATCGCGTTCGAAACGCTCCTCGGTCATGTCCGCATGGGTGACCTTGCTCAACTGCCCCGCCTTGTAGGCGTACTGGATGCTCTCGCCCAGCGCATTACTGGCCTGCACCAGGCGCCCCAGCTCGTCGTACTCCCATTTACTGGTCTTGCCGGAGCAGTCGGTGTACTCGAGCAGTTGCCCGGCGTCGTTGTACGCCAGCTTCTTCTCGTTGCCGTTGGCGTCCTTGATCGCCTTCAACAATCCCGTCGAGGTGTAGGCAAATTCGGTCTTGTTGCCCAGCGGGTCGACCGTTTCTACCAGGTTGCCGGCATCGTCGTAGTCGCGCAGCCACAGGCCGCCTTCGGCATCGCTGATTTTGATCAGCTGGTCCTTGTCGTCGTAGGCGTAGTGCACCACGGTATGGTCGGCGCGGATGTGCTGCAGGCGGTTGCTGCGTTCATCGTAGGTGTAGCGGTCCTGGCTGCCGTCGGCGTGCAGGTGGCGGATCACGTTCTTGCGGGCGTCGCGGAACAGCCACTCCGAGCGCT
>NZ_JBDJLM010000181.1:0-556 GCF_039673365.1 Pseudomonas sp. TWI923
CTGTGGCGGGCCCAGCTTGTCGAACTCGGCAGCGCCGTACACCACCTTGCCATCGACCACCGTCAGCACCGACTCGATGCCCTTGATGGCCTCTTCATCGACGCTGAAGAAATCCAGCGACAACGCCGCCAGGTCCGCCAGCTGGCCCACCTTGATCTGGCCTTTCTTGCCCTGCTCGCTGGAGAACCAGGCGCTGCCTTGGGTGAAAAGCTGCAGTGCGGTGTCGCGGTCCAGGCCTTGTGGGTACAGCTCCATGCCACCAACGGTCTTGCCGCTAACCAGCCAGTACAGCGAAGTCCAGGGGTTGTAGCTGGACACGCGGGTGGCGTCGGTACCGGCACCCACCGGCACGCCCATGTCGAGCATGCGCTGGATCGGTGGGGTCTGCTCTGCCGCCTTGGCGCCGTAGCGGTCGACGAAATACTCGCCCTGGAAGGCCATGCGGTCCTGGATGGCGATGCCGCCGCCCAGCGCCCGCACACGTTCGATGTTCTCTGGGGTGATGGTCTCGGCGTGATCGAAGAACCACGGCAGGCCATTGAACGGGATGTCGCGG
>NZ_JBDJLM010000182.1:0-548 GCF_039673365.1 Pseudomonas sp. TWI923
TCAGCATCTCCTCCACTTCCTCGTGGAGCAGATAGTTGTACTGCGTAGCCGTCCCCGCCACCCAAGCCCCAGTCTGCAGCGCCGCCTCGTCTCCACCTTGAGCAGCGGCCGTGAGCACCCCGATCACCTGCGAGTTCATCGTCAGCAAGCGTTTCTTCTGCTCGGGGTCCAACTTGCCGTACCACTGCGACAGGCTGCCAACCAGCGCTTCGTTCACCCCAGCGGCCAGCGCCCCTGTCTTGAAATCACCGCCCGCCGCTTCTGCCGCCAAGCCTCCCATGATGGCGTGCAGGCCGATCTTGGCGACGCTGCCCTCCTTCAGGTCCCACCTGTCAGGACTGGTCTGGTCACCCACCCAGTTGAAGCCAGCGGCGGCAAAGGTGTTGGCAAGACTGCTGCGCAAGGCATCGCTGAACGAACTGCCACCGCCCAAGGCACGATCGAGCACGGTAGAGGTGCCGTTCTGCAGCAACTGATTGCCCGCGAAGCGACCTATGCCTTCCAGTTTGGAGAGGCTTTCGGTAGTGGCTACTTTTCCGCCGTTCTCC
>NZ_JBDJLM010000183.1:0-517 GCF_039673365.1 Pseudomonas sp. TWI923
TGACTGGGGTGAAGTCGTAACAAGGTAGCCGTAGGGGAACCTGCGGCTGGATCACCTCCTTAATCGACGACATCAGCCTGCTGATGAGCTCCCACACGAATTGCTTGATTCATTGTGTAAAGACGATGCTGTAACGCAACCCTGTTATAGGTCTGTAGCTCAGTTGGTTAGAGCGCACCCCTGATAAGGGTGAGGTCGGCAGTTCAAATCTGCCCAGACCTACCAATTACTTGGTGCGGCTGGTCAAATGGGGCCATAGCTCAGCTGGGAGAGCGCCTGCCTTGCACGCAGGAGGTCAGCGGTTCGATCCCGCTTGGCTCCACCACTCTTTCAGGTTTCGCAGCACTGCTCAGAACTTAGAAATGAACATTCGGCGATGAATGTTGATTTCTGACTTTTGTCAGATCGTTCTTTAAAAATTCGGATATGTGATAGATAGACTGACATGCACTTTCACTGGTGTGTGATCAGGCTAAGGTAAAATTTGTGAGTTCTGCTCTTAACTGAGCGAAATGCG
>NZ_JBDJLM010000184.1:0-514 GCF_039673365.1 Pseudomonas sp. TWI923
CGCTCCGGCGTCCTCCGGGCCCGCGCGGCCTCCGACTTGCTGCGCAAGTCTACATCTCGCGCCTTCGGCTAACGCCGAAGGGTGCTGCGCACCAGGGCCCTCCAGACGCCTACGCTCAGCCTCCTGAAGTCGCGAAGTTAGGGGCGGCGCCTGGGCTGGCTTTAGCTGTCGCTAGTTGGATGGGTTGGGAACTCAGGATTGCAATCGCTGGCAAGCCAGCTCCCACAGGTTAGTGCGAACTTTCAGCCTTGCGCTGTACCTGTGGGAGCCGGCTTGCCGGCGATAGGGCCCGAATAAACAACACATAAACAACAGCCAAACCTAGATAGCCGTATCACTGCTCTTGATCTGCTCTTGATCTGCTCTTGATCTGCTCTTGATCTGCTCTTGATCTGCTCTTGATCTGCTCTTGATCTGTTTTTGCTTTTGCTTCTAAGCGCGCGATAGTCCAGGCAACACAAATTGCGACTTCAGGAGGCCGAGTGGAGGTGACTGGAGGGCCCTGGTGCGCAGC
>NZ_JBDJLM010000185.1:0-501 GCF_039673365.1 Pseudomonas sp. TWI923
CTGGGCGAGCATTTCTGGCAAGTGCTGCAGCGCCCCGCTGATGAAGTTTTCCAGCTCGCCGCGGATGCTGGCGTGCAGGTGGCCTTCGAGGATTTCCAGCAGCACCGCGTCGAGGCGCGCGCCAGGGCGGCGGCGCAGGGTCTGGCGGGTCAGTTGCAGCACCGGGCGCAATACCCGGCGGGGGATGGCCATGCCCGGCGGGAAGGGCACCACGCCGATCAGGTTGATACCCAGGCTGGCCCACAGCAGCGGGTCGCTGCCAGGGTGTTCGACCAACTCGATGAGGTCAGCCAGCACATCCACGGCAGCCAGGGCGTTGGCAACAACAGGGGTGTTTTCACCGAGGTTGCGCAGGGTCTGCAAGTCGAGCAAACCGCCGCTGATGCCATGCAGCCAGTCATTGACAGCCGCAGCGGCGAGACCGAGGTCCTCGCTGAGCAGGGTTTCGAGGGGGGCAATGGCGAGCTCGACGTCGTGCTCGGTGAGGGTGGTCATGGGGCT
>NZ_JBDJLM010000186.1:0-458 GCF_039673365.1 Pseudomonas sp. TWI923
TGTGCTCGTAGTGCAGCATCGCGCCGACGCCGTTGCGCATGACGATATGCACCAGGTGGAAGCGCTCGCCGACGCGCTCGTAGGTCTCGTGGCGCTCCTGCCCGCGCGACAGGATGAGCTGGGTGTCGGTGGTGCGGGTCAGGCCACGGTACTCCACCGCGTCGTAATGGGTTTTGCCGACCTTGGGCAGTGGGTAGGCGTGGCTGCGGCCATCGATATCGTGCAGCAGCAGGCCATCGTCCTGCACATCGATGCAGGTGGTGAAGGCGGTGATCCAGCGGGCGCCGAGGCTGCCGCTGTCGAGGGCGGCCAGGCGCGAGTGGTAGGTGCGGGTCCAGGTGATCGGAAACGGGCCGGGCAGGCTGAAATCGGTGTGCTGCAGGGTCTCGCTGCCCAGGGCGAAGTTGATGCTGTTGCAGGTGTTGGCCGGGGCGCCGTTCTTGCACGGGTTGGCGGCC
>NZ_JBDJLM010000187.1:0-417 GCF_039673365.1 Pseudomonas sp. TWI923
CTGGTGCATATCGTCATGCGCAACGGCGTCGGCGCGATGCTGCACTACGAGCACAGCCACAACGGCCGCCCGGTGCTGTCGGACATCAACACCTACGCCGACAACGACCCGACCAAGGTGCACCTGCAGTTGGGCACGCTGCTCGATGACCACGGCCATATCCAGGGCCTGTGGCAGGTGGTCGACGGCAAGCCGCTGCGCCAGCTGTGCGCCTACCACTACGACGACCAGGGCGACCTGATCGCCGCCCAGGATGAACATGGCGCCGCCTGGCGCTACCAGTACCAGCACCACCTGATTACCCGTTACACCGACCGCACCGAGCGCGGCCTCAACCTGGAATGGGACGGCAGCGGCCCGCACGCCCGGGCGATTCGCGAATGGGCCGACGACGGCAGCTTCGAAACCCGCCTGGCG
>NZ_JBDJLM010000188.1:0-323 GCF_039673365.1 Pseudomonas sp. TWI923
CGCATTTCGCTCAGTTAAGAGCAGAACTCACAAATTTTACCTTAGCCTGATCACACACCAGTGAAAGTGCATGTCAGTCTATCTATCACATATCCGAATTTTTAAAGAACGTACTAGTCAAAGACTAGAAATCAATATTCACAATGGAATATTCATTTCTAAACTCTAACGCGACAGACCAACATCATGGCTGGCCTTCCGTCTTTCACAAAGAATCAAGCAATTCGTGTGGGAGCTCATCAGCAGGCTGATGTCGTCGATTAAGGAGGTGATCCAGCCGCAGGTTCCCCTACGGCTACCTTGTTACGACTTCACCCCAGTCA
>NZ_JBDJLM010000189.1:0-280 GCF_039673365.1 Pseudomonas sp. TWI923
CTTTCCGCCCTTACGGCGGGTTACTTTTTTTCTTGGAAAAAAGTAACCAAAAACCGCTCGCTCCATTCATACGGCCCTCCGCTGCGCTCCGGGTCCCTTCGCTCCGGCGTCTTCCGGGCCCGCGCGGCCTCCGACTTGCTGCGCAAGTCTACATCTCGCGCCTTCGGCCACGCCGAAGGGTGCTGCGCACCAGGGCCCTCCAGACGCCTACGCTCAGCCTCCTGAAGTCGCGAAGTTAGGGGCGGCGCCTGGGCTGGCGTTAGCTGTCGCTAGTTGGATT
>NZ_JBDJLM010000190.1:0-232 GCF_039673365.1 Pseudomonas sp. TWI923
GGGGACCCCGAAGCGCAGCGTAGGGGCCGTATGATGGGAGCAGGCGGTTTTGCCTACTTTTTCCAAGAAAAAAGTAGGCCGCCGTAAGGGCGGAAAGGTGACTAAAAGTCGCCATCGCCGCCGGGACTGTCAGTTTTTTTGTGTTCGGGCCGGTAATGGCCTGCCGCTAGGCAGGCCCTGATTTTCACCAGGTCGGCCTGATGAACCGATCTCCGTACAAAATCGCAAATTG
>NZ_JBDJLM010000191.1:0-223 GCF_039673365.1 Pseudomonas sp. TWI923
GTTTTTGCTTTTGCTTCTAAGCGCGCGATAGTCCAGGCAACACAAATTGCGACTTCAGGAGGCCGAGTGGAGGTGACTGGAGGGCCCTGGTGCGCAGCACCCTTCGGCGTAAGCCGAAGGCGCGAGATGTAGACTTGCGCAGCAAGTCGTAGGCCGCGCGGGCCCGGAAGGCACCGGAGCGAGGGGACCCCGGAGCGCAGCGCAGGGGCCGTATGATGGGAGC
>NZ_JBDJLM010000192.1:0-223 GCF_039673365.1 Pseudomonas sp. TWI923
ATTCCACGGGCGTACATGGCGATGATTTTGTCATCGAATCCGGTGTAACGGCGCTCATGCTTGGGGATCAGAATGGGCGAAAAACTGCCGTCACGGTCCCGAGGGATATCCGGCCGTAGCGGGCCATCGCCTGTCAGTACAGTCTTGCCACTCGTGCCATTGCGCTGGTTGGTCTCATCCTCTGGGCGCTGCGCGCCCGGCGGATAGCCCAGGTGATGACCAA
>NZ_JBDJLM010000193.1:0-222 GCF_039673365.1 Pseudomonas sp. TWI923
TCAAGCAGCTCTTTCGGGACCTTCGGTAACTCTCGAAGCGGTTTCTTTTTGGTTGGCATACATGCACCTCTTACTCATGGTATGCCCGAACACAAAATTTCTGACACCCTCCTTTTAGTCACCTTTCCGCCCTTACGGCGGCCTACTTTTTTCTTGGAAAAAGTAGGCAAAACCGCCTGCTCCCATCATACGGCCCCTGCGCTGCGCTCCGGGGTCCCCTCG
>NZ_JBDJLM010000194.1:0-216 GCF_039673365.1 Pseudomonas sp. TWI923
TTGGTCATCACCTGGGCTATCCGCCGGGCGCGCAGCGCCCAGAGGATGAGACCAACCAGCGCAATGGCACGAGTGGCAAGACTGTACTGACAGGCGATGGCCCGCTACGGCTGGATATCCCTCGGGACCGTGACGGCAGTTTTTCGCCCATTCTGATCCCCAAGCATGAGCGCCGTTACACCGGATTCGATGACAAAATCATCGCCATGTACGCCC
>NZ_JBDJLM010000195.1:0-208 GCF_039673365.1 Pseudomonas sp. TWI923
GGGGGGGGGGGGGGGGGGGGGGGGGGGGGGGGGGGGGGGGGGGGGGGGGGGGGGGGGGGGGGGGGGGGGGGGGGGGGGGGGGGGGGGGGGGGGGGGGGGGGGGGGGGGGGGCGGGGGGGGGGGGGGGGGGGGCGGGGGCGGGGGGGGGCGGGGGGGGGCGGCGGGGGGGGGGGGGGGGGGGGGGCGCGGGGGGCCGGCGGCGCGACCG